>JBMCWS010000073.1:0-14201 GCA_048621375.1 Pseudomonadota bacterium
GGGTATGCCCAAGCTGCTGGGATGCCTGGTGGAGGAGATGCTCTGGGCGGCCAATCCCAGCCTGTACCTCTACGGCACCCTCACGACGGGTGCCGGCATCTGCATCGACGCCCACGGCAACGAGGCGCAGAAATCCCTGTACCTGCCGAAGCTCTACAGCGGCGCCTGGACCGGCGCCATGGCGCTGACCGAAGCGCATGCAGGGAGCGATCTCGGCATCATGCGCACGCGCGCCGAGCCGCAGGCCGACGGCAGCTACCGCATCACCGGGAACAAGATCTTCATCACGGCCGGCGAGCACGATCTGGCGGACAACATCGTGCATTTGGTGCTGGCCCGGCTCCCGGGTGCGCCTGCGGGCAGTCGCGGCATTTCGCTGTTCATCGTGCCCAAGTACATTCCCGACGCCGATGGGGAACCGGGCGAGCGCAATGCGTTCTCCGCGGGCGCCATCGAGCACAAAATGGGCATCCACGGCAGCGCCACCTGCGTCATGAACTACGATGGCGCCACCGCCTACCTGCTGGGCGAGGAGAACCAGGGGCTCGCCGCCATGTTCACCATGATGAACTACGAGCGGCTGTCGGTGGGGCTGCAGGGCCTCGGTGCCGGCGCGCTCGCCTATCAGGCGGCAGCGCCGTATGCCGGGGAACGGCTGCAGGGTCGCGCCCCCACCGGGCCGGAGAACCCGGACGGGCCCGCGGATCCGCTGCTGGCGCACCCCGACGTGCGCCGCATGCTGCTGACCATTCGGGCGTTGACGGAAGGTGGCCGTGCGTTCGCCATGTTCGTGGGCATGCAGCTCGATCGCGGTAAGTACGCGGGGGATACCGATGCTCAGCGACTCTCGGAGCTGCTCACGCCCGTGGCCAAGGCGTTTCTGACCGACCGTGGCTTCGAGTGCGCGGTGCTGGCCCAGCAGGTTTTCGGAGGACACGGCTACGTGGCCGAGTGGGGGGTCGAGCAGATCGTTCGCGACACCCGCATCGCGCAGATTTACGAGGGCACCAACGGCATTCAAGCGCTGGATCTGATCGGCCGCAAGGTGCTCCGGGACGCCGGCGGCACCTTGCGGACCCTGCTCGCGCGCATGCGCGAGGAACGCGTGGCGGACCCTCACGCCGAGGCCGTCGAGGCCGCGTTGATGCGCCTGGAACGCGTGACCGATCTCCTGCTCGAGAACGCCGGGGAAGATCCGGCGCTGCCGGGCGCCGTCGCCACCGACTATCTTGATCTGGTCGGTTACACCGTCTATGCCTGGCTGTGGGGACGGATGGCCCGTGCCGCTCCCGACGACGCCTACGGTGACGCCAAGCGTCGTACCGCCGAGTTCTATTTCGCGCGGCTGCTACCGCGCACGCTCATGCTGGAGCAGACCATACGTTCCGGAAGCAGTGCGCTGATGGGGATGGATGGCGCGGCATTCTGATCGGCGTCACTGCTGATCGAGGCCGATCCGCCGGCGGATGGCCCGGTAGCGCAGCCAGCTCGTCGCGGGGACGACCGCGAGCAGGATCAGCGTGAGGGTCACCAGGGCTTCGACCTCGGTCCCGAGCAGCACCAGGATCGGCGCCGCGGCCAGCACGACGGCGAGTGCCCAGGCAGCGCCGTAGAGCAGATGCTCCGCTGACGTATAGGTCACCGGTGGCCTGAGGTCGAGGCCGAGCCTGCGGCCCAGCCTGTACCACCACGGGTACAGCAGGCGCAGCGGAATGTCGTTCTCCCGAAACCTGCGTTCGATGTCGCTCATAGCCCCCTCGCGGATCGAGTTCCGCCCCGCCGTGCGGGATGGGCAAGACCCGCTTGCCCATCCCGCGTGGCCGAGTCTCAGTACAGCGGTGTGTACGGCACGGCCACGCCGGGAATGACCACCATATCGTCTTTGACGTCGACGAGGTCGGTGAGGTCGATGTCCTCCTGAGCCTCGACTGCGCCGGCGGCTGCGGCCGCCCCGGTCACGGCGGCACCGCCGATACCCGTGTAGGCGCCGGCGGCGGTACCGATCGCCGTGAGCCGGCCGACCTCACCCCAGTCGACGTTCTGATAGACGTCCATGTCGAGACCCACACGCGGGGCGGTCACCACCATTTCCGGGACCCCGTCTGCGCTGGTGCTCCATCCGGACACACTCGAGCCGTCGTAGGTCGAGTTGCCGTCGATGCCGGGTGCTGATGTACACATATCGCTACTCCTGTTGAATGTCCATCGAACTTTGGGCCCTGACGTGTCGCTGAACGCGCAGGGTCGGGCCACGTTAGCAATGCTGTTGCGACCGGCCTATCACCCTCACCGGAGTTTGCGAGCGCTCTGCGCCTTCGCCGAGCCGATATCCCGCACCCGCAACCCGTGACGGTGCCCTCGCACGTTCGCGGTGGGCGTCTCCGGCTGTCTCGGCCGGGCCGGATCTGGTTGGCTCTCCGTCCCCGGTGGCGGAGATGGTGATGATCGAGGTACGTGAGGCCAGCTTCGGCGACGCCTTGGCGCTGGCGAGCCGACTGCGATTCGAGGATGCGCGGGAAATCGCCGATGCGTGGGGGCTGGGCGCACGCGAAGGTCTGTTCTGCTGCCTGCTGGACAGCGACCGAGCCTGCTGCGTGGCCCTCGATGGCGAGCCCGTAGCACTCTGGGGCGTTCGCGACGGCGAGGCGCACGAGCCCCGCGTGGGTTTTCCCTGGCTGCTGGCGTCGGAGACATTCTTCCGGCAGGGGCGCCGGCTGGTGCTCGAGTGCCGGCACTGGATCGATGCCCTCCTGCTCGATTACGACGTGCTGACCAACGTCACCGACGCGCGCAACCGGGGCCATCTGCGCTGGCTCGGCTGGTGCGGTTTCACGCTGTTGCGTGTGGTCGAGCCGCGCAGTGCCGGCGAGCCGCGCCGCGTGGAATTCCACCGCGTGAACGATAGGTGCCGACTGCCGTCGAGCGCGCTGCACATGGCTGTGCTGGAGCGTTCGCAATCGCGCGGGCTGCCGGGGCCGCTGGTGACGCTCGCGCGCGCGGGTGTCGAGGCGCTGGGGGCGGCCGTCCTCGAGGGCAGCCGCTCGGAGGTTCGTGCCGCCTTGCTCGAGCGTATCCAGGCGCTGGTCCGGTCCGGCGGGGTCGCTTCGGATGAGCCCGCGGCGACGGTGCCGACCCGGTCCGTGCGCTGGGCGTTCGAGCTGGTGGTCGAGGTCGCGACGCACACCGGTGGCCTCGCGCATTCCGGACCCGCGGGCGGTGCGCCGGCCTTCTGCGCCCTGCTCGCACGCCTCCATCGGCTCTGCGCGCTGGCACCGGGCCCGGGGTTGCCGGCGCTGCTGCTCGAGCCGCGTTCCGGGCAGGAGCAACGGCCGGGGCGCGGTACGAGCGCCATCGACGCCCTGGCGCGCCGCTGTGTGCGCCAGCTCACGTTCTCCGGCAGGGTGTCGCGGCTGCAGGGCTACCGGCTGCGAACTGCGGCCGTGGTCCCGCTGGCGTCGGCGCCACGCGAGCCGTTGGGTCTGCGGTGGTCGGTGCTAGAGGCCGCTGTGCAGGAGCACTGCGTGGCGACGGGGATCCGGGGCGGCGCTTCGCCCTCGCTCAGCGCCGTGTGCCGGCCCCACGCCCAGTGGCTGTCGGCATCCCTCGGCCACGCTGACGCCGTCGCCCGGTTGCGCGGGGCGTTCCCCGGCGGCTGCGCTCTGGCGCGTGTTCTGGATTCGGTTCTCGACGCCTGGTGTGCCGGCGATTCGGGCGGCGCGGCGGTTCGCAACCGGGCGGGGGCCGTGGTTCTCGCGAGCGCGGTTGCCGATCGCATGGCCCTGCGGCTGTTGCCCGCGCCACGGCTCGGCTGGGTCGTGGGCGGCTACGCGGACCGGCACCGGCTCTACCGGGTACTGCGGGCCGCCCTGCTGATGGCAGCGCTCGGGAACGCGGGTGTGGTCGCGAACCTGCTGCTGCGCGATCTCGTCGGGCTGCTGGCGGCCGACCGCTTCGAATGGGCACTGGTGACGGGCCCCGCGACCGACTGGGAGACACAGCTTGCGCGGGCGGTGGCAGCCGCTGCGGACCTGTTCGGCCCCGGCCCGGCCATGATGCGGGAACCGGACCGCCTGGCGGAGCTGCTGCTGCCGGCGGTGACACCGCCGGGCGTGGCGCCGGCGCAGGTGCCGGCGGCGCTGCTGGCCTGGTATCTGGCCGCGGCCGGGCGCGCCGGTGACGATCTCGGCCGGTTGAGCGATCTCGTAGCGGAGGAAGCGCCGGGACCACGGCCACGATTGCGGAAATTCCTACGCCGGCTGGGGCGCGACGTGAATATCGTGGAGGTTCAGCGTCGTCTGGATCCGCAGACCCGTGACGATACCGGAAGCACAGCGCCCGGGGGCGCCGGCGGTGCCCGCTGATTCGCTGCGTCCACTGCTCTACCGCCTGCTGGCCGGTGCCCGATCCGCTGCTGTGGACGAGCTGGTGCGGTTACCGCCGGGCACGCCGCGAGCCGCTCTGGTGGCGTTCGCCGTGCGGCGCACGCCGTTGAAACTGGCCCGGGTCGACGGCTACTCGGAGCTCGCCGCGCGGGGCGAGCGCGCGGTGTGCCTGGGCGAACCGGGGCGGAGCGTGCTGGTGGAGCCCGTCGGCGCGAACGCGTGCCGTATCGAGATGGAATCGTGGGGCGCCGCCCGCGAGGTCCGCCCCGCAGTACTGCGGTCGCTGTTCCCGTGCCGGGTTCTCTATCTGGAGGGAGCAGCGGCGACGACGCGGCCGACGTCGGGCGGGGTGGGGGCACCGGCGCTCTCGGTCTACCTTCGCTTGTGCAGTCAGCTACTGGCGCTGGCCATGCCGGTGGCGATGCTGCTGGTCATCGACAAGGTGGTGAGCCAGGGGGCCGGGAACACCCTGGCAGTCCTGGTGGTGGGGGTGGCGCTTCTGACCGCGTTCCAGTACCTGTTCGGCGCTGCTGCTACGTTGCACGGCGCGCGTGAGGTCGAGGCCGGTGCCAGGGAGCGGCGCCGGGCGGTGCTCGCGGCGGTGCTCCGCTGCTCTCGTCCTGGGTCTGCGAGTGGGTGGGAGGCGATGCAGGCCTCGTCGGAGCTGGCGCGTTACCCGGCGGAAACCCGGGTGCAGGGGCTCACCGATGCCCTGTTCGTGGTGTCTCTGGCCCTGCTGATGCTTGCGTTCAGTCCGCTCCTGCTGGGTGTGGCACTGGCGTTCGTGCCCCTGTATCTGGCCGTGAGTGCCTGGAGCGAGCAGGCGAGCGCGCGGCTTGCGGCCCGCGGCGCGGGGAAGCGCGATGCCCTCGCCGCGGCGTTCCTCGATTGGACGTCCGCGCCGGAGTTGGTGCAAAGCCTGGATCTGGCGAACCGGCTCGAGTCGCGGTGGCAAGCGCGCGACGACGCGCTCACCGGCGACCGCTACCGCCTGCTCCTGTGGCAGCGACTGCCCGCCCAGGGCATCGAGCTGCTGCAGCGCCTGTCCCTGGTGGTGATCATGCTGCTCGGCGTGTCGCACGTCATCTCCGGCGTCATGACGCTGGGGCAGTTCATCGCGTTCAACCTGCTGGCGATGCAACTGGCGCCACCGTTGCTGCGACTCGCGGCGTTGTGGCGGGCGCGCGCGGAGCACCGGCGTTTGCTGGCCGCCCGGCGGCAGCTTCTGGCCACTTGCCGCGAGGGCGCCTGGCCGGAGGCCGGAACGCGACAGTTCCCCCAGCACCAGCGGGTTCTGCTGGATGTATCCGGGGTGGCGCTGGCGACGGGCGAAGCGGCGAATTTCGCCGTGGCGGGAGGAACCTGGCTCGGGTTGTCCGGCCCGTCCGGTTGCGGCAAGAGCACGCTGCTGCGCACCATCGCCGGATTGCGGCAGGGTGGTGGCGGCGCAGTTCGGGTGAACGGGATCGAGGTCACCCGGTACCGCCGTGATTCCCTCACGCGGGGGCTGCGCCTGGTGGCGCAGGAGCCGGCGGCGTTCGCGGATACCGTGGCGGGAAATTTGTGGCTCGGCGACCCGGCCGCGCCGCCGGAGCGGGTACTCGAGGTGGCCCGGGTGTGCGGTCTCGAGCCGGTGTTCGCCGGTACGCCGGAGCACCTCAACACGCCGGTGGGCTCTGGCGGCCGGGCGTTGTCCGGCGGCGAGCGGCAACGCCTCGCCTTGGCCCGCGCGATCATCGCCCGGCCACGGGTGTTGCTGCTCGACGAAGCCACCTCGGCCCTCGACGCCGCGGGTGAGGCCCGGCTGTTGACACGATTGCGTGCCTATCTGCCGGACACGGCGGTGCTGGTGGTTTCCCACCGTGACGCCACCCTGGCCCGCTGCGACCGGGTGGTGCGCCTGGCCGCGGATGGAGCCGCAGGACGGTGACGGCTACTGCGCCAGGGGGCGGGCTACCGGTCCTGATGTCCGCGGGACGTGCCGCTGCGCTGGGCGGATTGTTGCTGGCAGCGTTGCTCATCTGGGCGGCCCTGACGGAGGTCGAGGTGGTGGTGAGCGCACCCGCGGCGGCTCGCCCGGTGGGCGGGATCGCCGAGCTCAGGGCGCCGGCGCGTGGACGGGTGGCGCGGGTGAGCGCCGGGGAGGGGGAAGCAGTCGAAGCCGGAAAGCCGCTGATCGAACTGGAGCCGGGCGCCGAGCGCACGCGCTGGCGCACCGCGCTCCGCGGGCTGGAGCAGCGGCGCCGGCGGCTGCGGGATCTGCGCGCACTGGCGAACGCCCTCGAACCGGGCGCAATGGCGCAAGCGTCACCGGATCTCGCAACTACGGAGATTCGCGTGCGGCTCGCCGCGCACCGCAGCCGGCTGCGGCAGCTCGACGCGGAGCGGGTCGCGCTCGAGAGCGAGCACCGGGCGGTGCTGGATCGGGCCGCCACCGTACGCGCGTTGCTCGCCATTCGTGACGAGCGCTATCAGGCCGCCCGCCGCGCCTACCGGCGCGAGGCGCTCAGCCGGCTCGAGCTGCTCGCTGCCCGCCGGGATCGCCTGGCAGAGCAGGCGGAGTTCCGGGGGCTGCAGGGCCGGGCGGCGGCGCTGGCGCAACGGATCGAAGCGCACGAGAGCCGGTTCACCGCCGAGCGGTCGCGCGAGCGCCGGGCAACGGCGGAAGCCATCGAAACCCTGCAGCTGGAAATCGCCGAGCGGGAAGCCGCGGTGGCGGAGGCGGCGGA
Source organism: Pseudomonadota bacterium (assembly GCA_048621375.1). Taxonomy (GTDB): domain Bacteria; phylum Pseudomonadota; class Gammaproteobacteria; order Pseudomonadales; family Azotimanducaceae; genus UBA7803. The sequence continues at coordinate 7,112 of JBMCWS010000073.1, forward strand.
GCGTGTGGAGCAGGGGCGCATCGCGGCCCCGGTCGACGGCGTCCTGGATCGCCTCGACGTGGCGCGGGGCGACCTCGTCGAGCCGGGCGCGGTGGTGGGCACGGTGGTGCCCCAGCGGGGCGCTCTGGTGTTCGAGGCCCGGGTTCCGCCGGGCCAGGCGGCGTTTCTGCACCGGGGCCAGAGTTGCCGCGTGAAGCTCGATGCGCTCCCGTTCCCGCGTTACGGCGCGCTGTCGTGCACGGTGGAGCTTCTGGGCGTGGACGTCGTCGACGACGGCGATACCGCGCCCCATTATCCCGTGCGCGTGCGGCCCGAGGCCGAGGTGCTTCGGGCCGACGGCGAGGTCGTGCGACTCAAGCCCGGTGCCACGGCCTGGGTGGACATCATCGCCGGCCGACGCTCGGTGCTCAGTTTCGTCACCGAGCCGCTGCGACGGTTCGCCATGGAGTCCCTTCGCGAGCGGTGACGTCCGGGGGGCCGGCGGCGTCGGCCGGCTCCGGGCACGGGTGCTCGGAGCGGCGGGTATCGCACACCCGAATGCGCCGCAGAAAGCTGGACCATTGCGCCACCGTCTGGGCCGGGAGCGGTGGCGCGTCGCCCTCGGTCACCGGCACCACGCGCCGGCGGGTGATCACGTAGAAACGATCGTTGCCCTGGATGGCCTTGGCCATGGTCACCCGGCCCTCGCCACCCTCGTCGAGTCGTTCGCAGATCATCAGCCGAACGGAGGTAGGGTATCCGTTCTCCCGCCCCGACCAGACGTTGCGGTCGGTGTACCCCTGGCAACGATCCGCCAGATCGCTGCTGAGCCCAGTCACGAATTCGATCGGGTCCGGCAGCGGCTCGCCGCTCTGGGCCTCGAACGTGACGCGTTCCGCCCGCTTGCCCGACTCGCCGGAGGGCGCATACTCGGCCATGCGCAGCGCCTCGGTGGCGAGCGCCGCGGTTTCCGTCCAACCTTCGGGCGGGCTCCCCAACAGCACCTCGCCGTCGTCGGCCGCGCTTGCCGGCGCCTCGCGCCGGGCCTCGCCTGCCGGCCCGGTACAGGCGCTCGCTGCGGCCGCGGCCAGCAGCCCGCAGGCAGCGATACGGAAGCCGACGGCGGCAGGTGAGTGGCGGCGCAGCACGGCGGCCTCAACGGATCGCGACGGGATTGATCACGGCCTGAACGGAGCCGACGAAGCGCGGCTGGCCGAGCACGAACAGAAATTCGCTGACGCCGTCCGCGGCCAGCTCGCGGGTGTCCATGTTCTCGAGGATGTAGACGCCGTTCTTCGCCAGCAGCTCGGGATGCACGGGGAAGGCCTGCTCTGGGTTCTCGTGGGGCAGCACCTCCACGGCCCAGGTGTCGGCGCCGACGGCCACCACGCCCAGTTCCGCCAGGTAGCGGGCGCCTTCCACACCCAGACCCGGCTCGCCCGCCATGAAGCGCTCGGGATCGGACTCGGCCACGTTCAGCCACCCGGTGTGCAGCAGCACCACGTCACCGGGCTCGATCTCGATGCCCTGATCCCGGGCCGCGGCTTCGAGGTCCGCCCGGTTGAATGCGGTGCCTTCCGGGACGATCTCCTGCCCCAGGTGCGCGGCCATGTTCAGCAGCACCCCCCGGATGACGATGGGCGGCAACTCGTGGACGGAAAGTTCTTGCAGCCCGTCCGCCGTGACGAAATCCCGGGCGTGGAGCCCGTTGTAGTAGCGGTGATCGATGCCCATGTGCCCGAGGCCGTCGATCTGGCTGCCGATGCCCAACCAGGTGCGGAGCAGGTCGTCGTTGCCGGTGGCGCGATTGCTGCCCATGGGGGTTCCAGTGCCGTCCCCCGGCTGTAGCACGGTGAGTGAGTACTCGCGCGGGGGATAGGCGGGCGAGCCCGGGCCGGTGGGCACCCCGAGCGGGTAGGTTTCCCCCGTTTCCACCAGCCGGGCGGCCTCGAGAACCTTCTCGGCCGACAGGTTGTTGATGGCGCCGAGCCGGTCGTCGGCGCCGTAGCGCGACGGATACCAGTCGCTTTCCGGCGGACCGGCGGCCACGGCGCCGGACAGGGCCAGTAGCAGACCTGTGAGCAATGCGTGCGGTGTGCGCATGATGTTCCCCCTCCTCGTGTCCCCGTTGTGTCTCCCGCTCAGCCCGCTTGCAGGCGCTCGGGAAGTCGATCGTAGATGCCGCCGAAGCTGCCGTTGCTCATGATGACGATGTGTCGCTTGCGTTGCGGCAGCTGTGCCAGCGCGTCCATCAGACGGTCGAGGGTATCGAACTGCCGCGCTGGAATCACGCAACCGTTCACCACTTCCGACAGATCCCACTTGATGTTGTCGCCGCGGAACCAGAACACCCGGTCGGCGTTGGCGCAGCAGGTCATGAGGTCCTGGCGCAGCGTGCCGAGGGACATGGTGTGTGAGCGTGGTTCCACCACCGCCACGATCTCGTCACCGCCCACCCGGCGCCGCAGGCCCTGGAGCGTGGTTCGGATGGCGGTGGGGTGATGGGCGAAGTCGTCGTAGATGGCGGTCTCCCCCACCCGGGCGATGAGCTCGAGCCGCCGCGCCACGCCTTCGAACCGGCACAGGGCCTCTACGGCCAGCTCCGCGGGAACGCCGGCATGGCGCGCCGCCGCGATGGCGGCCAGGGCATTGTCGACGTTGTGGGCGCCGAGCAGTGGCCACCGCACGATCCCGCACGACGTGTCGTCGAGGCAGACCCGGAACTCGTGGCCGTCCGCCGCCGCGTCCTCGGCGTGCCAGCGCCGCCCGGTATCGCGCTCGTGGGGCTGGGTGCGCATGTGCCGGGCGCCGAAGCGCTCGACCGGGGTCCAGCAGCCCTGAGCGAGCACCTCGTTGACGGCATCGTCGTCGGTGGGCGCCACGATCAGGCCGCCCCCGGGCACCGTCCGCAGCAGCTGGTGGAACTGGCGCTCGATCGCGGCCAGGTCCGGGAAGATGTCGGCGTGATCGTGCTCCAGGTTGCTGATGATCAGGGTGCGGGGACGATAGTGGACGAACTTGGAACGGCGATCGAAATAGGAGGTGTCGTACTCGTCGGCTTCCACCACGAAGAACGGGCCCTGGCCGAGGCGCGCCGAGTGCCCGAAATTCTTCGGAACGCCGCCGATCAGGTAGCCGGGCTCGAGGCCCGCGTGCTCGAGAATCCACGCGAGCATGCTGGCGGTGGTGGTCTTGCCGTGGGTGCCGGAGACCGCCAGTACCCAGCGCCCGGGGAGCACCCAGGAGCCCAGCCATTCCGCCCCGGAAGTATAGGGGATACCGCGCTCGAGCACGTATTCCACGGCAGGGTGCCCGCGTGGAAGTCCGGCGTTGCCGATGACCACCAGGTCCGGCTCCGGATCGAGCTGCGCCGGATCGAACCCTTCGTGAAGCTCGATGTCGGCGGCGGCGAGCTGTTCGCTCATGGGCGGATACAGCGCCTGGTCGGAGCCGGAGACCCTGTGCCCCTGCTCGCGGGCGAGCTGCGCCAGGCTGCCCATCAGCGTGCCGCCGATACCGAGGAAATGAATGTGCCGCGTCATGCCGTGGATCCGCCTGCAGTCGAGGGGTTCAAGCGCTGATGACCAACTGGCTCAAGGTCACGCTGAACAGCGAGATCGCCATGGCGACGCCGATACCGATGGCCAGTTGAACCCCCAGCGCCCGGTGCATGATGAACCCTGCGACCGCCACGGACCAGATGAGGAACATGAGAAACACCAGGCTCGTGGCGGTCTGGCCCAGCATGGTGACGATGGGAAGCACCAGGGCGAAGCAGGCGGTGATGATCAGCTCACAGCCGAACAGGGCGGTGATGGTGGCCACGAAACGGCCCGCCAGGTCGCGCAGCGCCAGCGTCAGCAGCACCAGCAGGGCGGTCACGGTCTGGCCGACGAGGATGCCGTTCAGCGATTCCAGCGCGGAGACCTCGGTCTCGAATCCCTGGGAGACGAGCAGGCTGCCGATCACGTTGGCTGAGATGACTGCGGCAACGAAGGCGCCCTGGGTCGGCACGTACGCCGGGCTTTGCCGTAACAGACAAATCTGCCAGAACAACTCGATGATCGGTTTCATGCCGGGACTTGAGCAAACTCGGCGGAATTCTCGCACAAATCGTGCCCATCGCGGACAATGCGCCATGTGAACCTGATGCACAGGACGACATCCATCCGCTCGAGGCCGAAGGAGTCTTGAACCATGGCGAAAGCCAACGCCTTTTACGCCCAGTCCGGCGGCGTCACAGCCGTCATCAACGCCACCGCGTGCGGGGTGATCGAAACCGCGCGCCAACACCCCTCCCGGATCGGCACGCTCTACGCGGGACGCAACGGCATACTCGGCGCGCTCCACGAGGAACTGATCGATACCAGCCGGGAATCGGCCGAAGACATAGCGGCGCTGCGTCATACCCCCGGTGGCGCGTTCGGGTCGTGCCGCTACAAGCTCAAGAGCCTCGACGAGAACCTGGCGGAGTACGAGCGGCTGATCGAGGTATTCCGTGCTCACGACATCCGCTACTTCTTCTACAACGGGGGCGGCGATTCCCAGGACACCGCGTACAAGGTCTCTCAGCTTTCCACCGCCATGGACTATCCGATCACCTGTATCGGCATTCCGAAGACCGTGGACAACGACCTGCCGCACACCGACAGCTGTCCCGGCTTCGGCTCGGTGGCGAAGTACGTGGCGGTAGCGACCCGGGAGGCGGCGTTGGACGTCAGCTCCATGTGCAGCACGTCCACCCGGGTGTTCGTGCTCGAGGTGATGGGGCGCCATTCCGGTTGGATTGCTGCGGCCTCGGGCCTGGCCCGGGAAAGGCGGGGCGACGCGCCGCACGTGATCCTGCTGCCGGAAGTGCCGTTCGACAAGAGCGCTTTCCTCGAGCGGGTGGACGACACCGTCCGGCGCGAGGGCTACTGCGTGGTGGTGGTATCCGAGGGGGCCCAGTACGCGGACGGGACCTTTCTGGCGGATGCGGGCGGCAAGGATGCGTTCGGTCACACCCAGCTCGGCGGCGTCGCTCCGTTCGTCGCGCGCATGATCCGCGACGAGCTGGGGTACAAGTACCACTGGGCCGTGGCGGACTATCTCCAGCGGGCGGCCCGGCATCTGGCGTCCGGCACTGACGTGAGCCAGGCGTACGCCGTGGGCAAGGCCGCAGTGGAGCTGGCGCTGGCCGGGCGCAACGCGGTGCTTCCGGTGATCCGGCGCAAGCAGGATTCTCCGTATCGCTGGGAGATCGGTGAAGTTCCGTTGGCCAAGGTGGCGAACGTCGAGCGGCGCATGCCGAAGAGCTACATCACCCGGGACGGCTTCGGGATCACCGCGGCGGCGCGCCGCTACCTAGCGCCGTTGATCGAGGGGGAGGACTATCCGCCGTATCGCGGTGGGCTGCCCCGCTACGTCACCTTGCACAACGAGCTGGTGAAGAAGAAGCTGCCGCCGTTCGAATGACCGCCGCCCTCAGGCACGTGATCGCACGCTCAGCCCGGTTACCGTGACCAGGATCAGTGCCATGCCGATGAGCTGCAGGCCCGCGAGGTGTTCACCGAGGACCACGACGCCGAACAGCGACGCCGTGGCCGGCTCGATCATCGCCACCACCGAGGCCACGGCCGGCGCGGTATGGTGCAGGCCGATGACATAGAGAAAAAACGACAATCCCGCGCCCAGCACACCGAGCGCAACGAACAGCGGCCACTGCGGGGTGGTCAGGACGGCTGCCGTCTGACCGGGATCGCTCGGCCAGATCAGAATGGCAGCAAGTACCGCAAACGCGACGGCGAGGATTGCCTGTGGGCTGCCGTGTGGCGCTGCGTACTTGAATCCGAAAATGAAGACCGCGTAGGAGAGCCCTGCAAGCAACCCGGCGCCGACACCGAGCAACGTGACGCCCGCGGCGCCAGTGTCGTAAACGCGGGTAAGCAGTACGATACCGACCATCACCACCGTGATCGCAGCCCATTTGAGCGGGGTGGGTTTCTCGAGCTCGAGGGTGAACGACACGAGATAGACGAACACCGGCGCACAGTACATGAGCGTCGCCGCGACCGCGACCGAACCCTGGGCGATGCTCAGGAAATAGAACGCGAAGTTGCCGGCCACGCCAAGACCCGCGATCGCCGACCAGAACAACAATCGACGATCGGCCAAGCCGCTGCCGCGGGGCTGAAGCCCCAGCCAGAGAAGAACGCACAGGAGCCCGATGACGCCCCGGTAAAACGACACGACGAACGCATCCCAGCCGTCGGCCATGAGAAGGCCGCCGATTCCGCCCGAGACCCCCCAGCAGAGTGCCGCCAAGACCACGAACGCCGTGCCCGTAGCAGCCACTCCACCTCCAACGTCCAGCAGCCGGAGGGCTGTCGCCCCCCGGCTGGCAGTATCGAGTACTCAGTACCGAGTACCTGGTACTCGTTCCCTTCCGTTCACACCAACAATGGCGCGATCACCAGGCTGACGATCGCCATCACGTTGATGAGGATGTTCATGCTGGGTCCGGAGGTGTCCTTGAACGGATCCCCCACGGTATCGCCCACCACCGCGGCAGCGTGGGCTTCGGAGCCCTTGCCGCCCAGGTGGCCTTTCTCCACGTACTTCTTGGCGTTGTCCCAGGCGCCGCCGGCGTTGGCCATGGTCAGCGCCAGCAGCACGCAGCCGAGCAGTCCGCCGCCCAGGGTGCCGCCGAGGGCCGCCGGGCCGATGCCGAAGCCCACCAGTGGCGGGATGGCCACGGCAATGGTGCCGGGCAGCAGCATGCGGCGCAGCGCCGCCTTGGTGGCGATGTCGACGCACTTGGCGTTGTCCGGCTCGGCGTTGCCTTCCAGCAGGCCGGGAATTTCGCGAAACTGCCGGCGGATCTCCTGAATCATCTCCATGGCCGCCTCGCCGACGGAGGTCATGGTGATGGCGGCGATGAGGAAGGGCGTCAGACCGCCGATGAACAGGCCGATGAGCACCTCTGGATCACCGAGATGCAGGGTGAAACCCGGGTGGTGGTGCGACACCGTCTCCACATAAGCCGCTATGATCGCCAGCGCGGCCAGGGCGGCGGCACCGATGGCGAAGCCCTTGCCGATGGCGGCGGTGGTGTTGCCGAGCTCGTCCAGCG
>JBMCWS010000074.1:0-13917 GCA_048621375.1 Pseudomonadota bacterium
GTGTTCGTCTCCGGCATCGGCTGCTCATCACGGCTGCCCTACTACGTGGAGACCTATGGTTTCCACACCATCCACGGCCGCGCCCCCGCCATCGCCACCGGCGTCAAGCTCGCCAACCCGGAGCTCGACGTGTGGGTAATCACCGGCGACGGCGACGGGCTTTCCATCGGCGGCAACCACCTCCTGCACGCCCTGCGCCGCAACGTCGACCTGAACATCTTGCTGTTCAACAACGAGATCTACGGCCTCACCAAGGGGCAGTACTCCCCCACCTCGCGGGTGGGCACGGAGAGCCCGTCGAGCCCCGGCGGCTCGTTCGACACGCCGGTCTCGCCGGGGCGGTTCGCCGTGGGCGCCGGCGCCACCTTCATCGCCCGGGGCGTGGACATCGACCAGAAGGGGCTCCCGGTCCTGCTCGACGAAGCCCGCCGGCACCAGGGCGCGGCGTTCGTGGAGATTCTGCAGAACTGCATCGTCTACAACGAAGACGTGTTCGAGGACGTGGTGAACAAGAAGACCGCCGCGGACACGCAGATCCACGTGGCCCACGGCGAGCCCCTGGTGTACGGCAGGAACCGCGACAAGGGGCTGCGGTTGAATCCCGCCACGCTGACACTCGAAGCAGTGGTGCTGGGTGAAGACGGCGTCGAGGAATCGGACCTGCTGGTGCACGACGAGACCAGCCCGGTGATGGCCCAGCTTCTGCTGGGGCTGGCACCGCCCCTGCCCACCGCCATGGGCGTGATCCACCGCCGGGCAGCGCCCAGCTACGATGCCGCATTCAGCGCCCGCAAGCCCCGTGGCCGTCGCGTACGGGTCCGGGAGTTGTTGCACCGCGGGACCGTGCTCGACCGGCGATGATTCGAGGCGGGCGGGCGCGCCGGCCCGCCGGCCGCGCCGTCACTTCGGTTGCGGCACCAGGCGCAGGTAGGGCTTGAGCGCCTTCCAGCCGTCCGGATACTTCTGCTTGGCGTCCTCGTCCGACACCGTGGGCGGGATGATCACCTCGTCCCCGTCCCGCCAGTTCACCGGCGTCGCCACCTGGTGCTGCTCGGTGAGCTGACAGGACTCCAGCAGCCGCAGCACCTCGTCGAAGTTGCGCCCGCTGGACATGGGATAAGTCAGCATCGCCTTGATCTTCTTGTCCGGACCGATGATGAATACCGAGCGCACCGTGGCGTTGTCCGCCGGGCTGCGGCCCTCGGCGTTCTCGCCTGCGCCTTCCGGCAGCATGTCGTAGAGCTTGGCCACCTTGAGGTCGGTATCGCCGATCATCGGGTAGTTCACCGCGTGTCCCTGGGTCTCCTCGATGTCCTTGGCCCAGCTCGCGTGATTGTCCACCGGATCCACGGACAGACCGATGATCTTGGTGTTGCGCTTGTCGAACTCCGGCTTGAGACCGGCCATGTAGCCGAGCTCGGTGGTGCACACCGGCGTGAAGTCCTTCGGGTGCGAGAAGAGGATCGCCCAGCTGTCACCGATCCAGTCGTGGAAGCGGATTTCCCCTTCCGTGGTCTGCGCCGTGAAGTCGGGTGCTTCCGAGTTGATACGAAGTGTCATGTCGGATCCTCCTTGCCGGAAAAGGCGTCATTGTTGTGAACGCACCCCGGCGGGTCCAGAAGATCCACGCCTTCTGCTTCGAATTTCGGGGAATAAGCATGCCACGGGCCGGAATAAGCGCGAGGTGTGCAAAGTACTCAGTACTTCGTACTATGAACGCAACTCCGCCAATTGCTCGTTCGACCAGATCTTCCTGATGAATCGCGGGTTCTTCGACGACATGTCGATCTGATACAGGCTGCCGCGCTCGCGGCCGGGGATGCCGAGGACGTCGCAGAGCTGGCGCGCCAGCCAGGACTCGATCTTCAGCACCACCATCTTGCGGCGCAAACGCCCCTGCTCGTCACGGTTGAGGATCGTGGGCAGGGTATTGAGGGTGAGTATCTCGTCGATGGCGGTGTCGGCCATCTTCTGCCGCCCTTCCTCGCTGGCGTAGAAATGGGTGACGCCGAACACCAGCCGGCCGGGCTGGATCTGCTTGAGAAACTGGCAGGTCTTCACCACCGTGGAACCGGTGCGGACCATATCGTCGAGGAGCACCACGTCGTGGCCGCGAATCTCCTCGAAGGTGGATTCGCTTTGCTCGTGTAGGGTGATGTCCACTTGGCGCTCGCCGGAGCGCTCCTTGTCCAGGAGGATGAACTTCGCCTTGGGCAGCCCCAGACGATCGAACATCTCCTTCACGAAATCCCGGGCGCCCTGGTCCGGCGCGCACAGCGCCAGCCCCTCGCCTTCCGGTCCGTAGCGGACGATGTCGGCGTTGCGCAGGTAGTCGACGTAGATGTCGTAGGGCACGAGGTTGTAGAAACCACCGTCGAAGATCCGGCGAAACGTGGTCTGCACGGAATGCGAATGGTTGTGCACCGTGAGCACACGGTCCACGCCCGCGAGCTTGAGCATCTCCGCATACAGCTTGGCGGTGAACGGCTGACCGTCGAACTTCTTCAGATCGGCGGCGTCGCGCTCGAAGGTGGTCTCCCCCAGGTCGGGCCGCGGGCCACGATCCTGAGCGCTGAAATACAGGTCCGGCTCGACCAGAATCACCTCCGCGGCGGCGTTCTCCTTGGCAGCGCGGGCGATCAGCATGGTCCGCATGGCAAGCGTCTGCCGGCTCACCACGCGGCTGGAAGTGCTGACGATCACCACCGTCTTTCCCTCGAGCTGATGACCGATACGGGTGAAATCGTTCTCGTCGGAGATGAAGCGCGGACAGAACTCCGTGTTGGCGAAGTTCTTCATGCTGATGATGTCCGCGATGTCCACGCTCTGGCCTACCGCGAAAGCGACATCGATGGCGAAAGGATCGTCCGAGGAGTTGCCGACGACGATGACGTCGGCGGGGTCGATGGTACGGCTCACCTGAAGAATACCCGCTTAGGTGCTGGCGACGCGGGCGCACAATGAACTTTCGCAACGCCGAGGTCAAGGTCAATATCCCTGACCCCGGCACCCGCCCGCCGCCGGTTCTGCACGGCGCCCGGTTGCGGCAGAATCACGCCCTTTGCCGCCGCTTTGGATCGATACCTTGCGCACCCCCGCTCCCATCAGCACATGAGCGAGGCGTTGCCGCAGACCCGCAACGCCTGGCACCGGCGCGTGTGGTCGCTGGCCTGGCCGGTGGTGCTCGCGAACCTCACCATCCCGCTGGTCGGTGCCGTGGACACTGCCGTGATGGGCCGCCTGCCCGACGCCGCCTACATGGGCGCCGTCGCCGTGGGCGCCGCGGTGTTCAACGCGCTCTACTGGATCTTCGGCTTCTTGCGCATGGGCACGACCGGGCTTGCGGCCCAGGCCCACGGCGCCCGCGATCCGGACGAGTTGCTGGCCGTGGTGCTCCGCGCGGCCGGCATCGCGCTGGTCCTCGGCGGCGCCCTGGTGGCCGCCCACCTGCCGGTGCTGAAGCTGGCGCTGGCCGTGTTCCCCGCCAGCGATCAGGTGGAAACGCTGGCCGGCGATTACTTCCGGCTGCGCATCTGGGGCGCACCGGCCCTGCTGACCCATTTCGTCGTCCTCGGCGCCCTGTTCGGTCTGCAGCGCATGGGGACGGCGCTGCTGGTGAGCGTGATCCTGAACGTCAGCAACGTGATTCTCGACTATGTGCTGGTGATGGTATGCGGCTGGGGCGTCGAAGGTGTGGCCGCCGGGACCGTGATCAGCGAGTGGACGGCCGCCATGGCCGGGGCCGCGCTGCTCGCCCGGATTCTGCGCCGCACCGGCACCCGGCGACTGCCGCGTGGCGCGCTGCTGCACCGCGAACGCCTGCTGGCGCTGTTCGGCGTCAGCGCCAACCTCATCGTGCGCTCGTTCTTCGTGCAGTTGCCGTTCTTCACCTTCACCGTGCTCGGCTCCGGTCTCGGCGACACCATCCTCGCCGCCAACGCCGCCTTGATGCAGCTTTTCTTCTTCATGGCCTATGGCCTCGACAGTCTGGCCCACACCGCCGAGACCCTGGCCGGGCACGCCTTCGGCGCCCGGGATCGGCCGCGTCTGCGGGCGGCAGCGGGCTACACGCTGCTGTGGTCGGTACTCCTCGCCCTGGGAATCGCGGCCACCTACGCCGTCGCCGGTCCGCTGCTCATCGACCTGCTGACCGAGCTCCCCGAGGTACGGGAAACGGCCCGGGAGTATCTGCCGTGGCTCGTGCTCGCGCCCCTCGCGGCGGTGGGAGCGTTCCACCTCGACGGCGTTTTCATCGGCACCACCCGTACCGTGGCGCTGCGCAACAGCATGTTCGTGGCGGCGCTCGCCTACCTGCTCACCGTGTGGCTCGGACTCGGCCAACTGGGCAATCACGGGCTGTGGCTGGCGATGATGGTGTTCATGGTGGTCCGTACCGGACTGCTGGCCGCCCTGTATCCCCGCCTCGAGCGGCTGGCCGGCCCTCAACGGCCTGCGCCGGCGACGACGTCGCCGAGATAGACCCGCAGCGCCTCGCCGTGGTGGTGATAGCCGAAAGCCCGGCGTTCGTCGTCGCTCATGCGCGCCAGGGCGGCCAGCAGATCCGCAGCCGCCTGGGGGCATGCCTCGATTCCGGTCAGCGGACGGCTGCGCACCCGGATGCTGAAGAGTACCGCGCCGCCGGGGAAGCGCCGCAGCGTCTGGGTTTCGCTGCGCACGAACGCCGACCGGCACGCCGCCGGTTCCAGCGGGTACGACCACTGCTCGGCGGCGGGCTGGAACGGCTCCGCGCTGCGGTGGATGAGATAGTTGCGGCGCGCGAAGATCCGGCCCACCGGGAGCCCGGCGAGAAAGCGCGCCACCCGGGCGCCCAGCGCCCGGTTCAACCCGGGCACCGGCGCGTGGATCTCGCGCATGGGGCGGCCGATTTTCTCCCGCAGCCGCCAGTAGGACGGCGAGCACAGGCACGCGGCCACCAGCTTCGGTTCCCGGTCGCCGGGCGCCAGCACACACAGGTCCTCCGGGACCCACAACGCGGCCTCGTCCAGGGACATCGCCCGGGACTCCACGCCGTAGCCGCCGCGCCCGCCCAGCGTCTCGCGCACAGCGGCCACGGCCTCGCGCTCCGCGAGGGCGGCTCCCGGCGCCCGGGCGAGCACCTCGTCCCCGCGCTCCCGCATGAGGGCGCGTTTGCGCTCGCGCTCGGGGGCGGCGATGGGCTCCGGGAGCCACTCCGCCTCGGGGATCTCCGCGAGCCCCATCCGGAACGGCGTCCTGCCGCCGCGCCAGGGTGGGTCGCGCCAGAATGGGTCCACGGTCTCCTGCATCATGGGCTCGATTGCCGCGCCTGCGGCCTACCCCGGAAGCGTTGGTGAGCGTAAGCTGCGCGCAGGGTACCGGGGAACGAAGCCGCCATGCACCTACCGAACGTCCATACTTCCGCCGACTCGGAGCGCCGCGCGGCCATCGGCACCGTCGTGCTCGGATTCGCCACCGATCCGGTGATGCGCTGGCTCTGGCCGCAGCCCGAACACTACCTCGCCGCCATGCCGCGTTTCATCGAGGCGTTTTCCGGGCGCGCGTTCGACCACGGCAGCGCGTTCGTCACCGACTACTGCCGGGGCGCGGCGTTGTGGCTGCCGCCCGGAGTGACGCCCGATTCCGAGGCCATGGCGGCGCTGATGGCGGAGATGGCCCCCGAGGCGCTGCTCGAAGACCTGGGGATACTCATGGCGCAGATGGCCACCTATCATCCCGAGGAGCCACACTGGTATCTGCCCCAGATCGCGGTGGACCCGGCCTGCCAGGGCCAGGGCCTCGGCGCGGCGCTCATGAAGCACGCCCTGGCACGCTGCGACGCCGATGGTGTCATCGCCTACCTGGAGTCGTCGAACCCGCGCAACGTCTCGCTGTACGAGCGCCACGGCTTCGAGGTAATGGGCACCATCGAGGCGGGCCGCTGCCCGCCGATGCAGCCGATGATCCGCCGGCCCGGCGGGTGACGCGGGGCCGGGCGCCGGAAGCCTCCCCCATCAAGCGATCCGCTCCGCCATCCTCGCCGACCAGATCTTCGGGCCCTCGCGGTGGACGGATTCGCCCCCCGAGTCCACGGCCACGGTGACCGGCATGTCCTTCACCTCGAACTCGTAGATGGCTTCCATGCCGAGCTCGGGGAATGCCAGCAGCTTCGAGCCGGTGATCGCTTTCGCCACCAGATAGGCGGCGCCGCCCACCGCGATCATGTACACCGCTTCGTTGTCGCGAATCGCCTCGACGGCCTCCGGCCCGCGCTCCGCCTTGCCCACCATGCCGATGAGCCCCGTTTTCTCGAGCATGGTGCGGGTGAACTTGTCCATGCGGGTGGCCGTGGTGGGACCGGCCGGCCCCACCACCTCGTCGCCCACCGGGTCCACGGGGCCCACGTAATAGATCACCCGGTTGGTGAAGTCGACAGGCAGCGGCTCGCCCCGCTCCACGAGATCCACCAGCTTCTTGTGGGCGGCGTCGCGGCCGGTGAGCAGCTTGCCGGAGAGCAGCAGGGTGTCGCCCGCCTGCCACGTACGCACTTCCTCCGGGGTCAGGGCGTCGAGGCTGACCCGGCGCACGTCGTCGCCGAGCTCGACGTCGATGTCGGGCCATTCCGAGAGATCCGGCGGCTCGAATGCGGCAGGGCCGGAGCCGTCCAGGGTGAAGTGCACGTGCCGGGTAGCCGAGCAGTTGGGGATGACGGCCACCGGCTTGTTGGCGGCGTGGGTGGGATACTCCTTCACCTTCACGTCCATCACGGTGGTGAGCCCGCCGAGCCCCTGCGCGCCAATGCCCAAGGCGTTGACCTTGTCGAAGAGCTCGAGCCGCAGCTCCTCCGCGTGGCTCCCGGGGCCCCGCTCCCTGAGCTCGTGGATGTTGATGGGCTCCATCATCGATTCCTTGGCCAGCATCATCGCCTTCTCGGGCGTACCGCCGATGCCGACCCCCAACAGCCCGGGCGGGCACCAGCCGGCGCCCATCTGCGGGACCACCGACAGCACCCAATCCACCACCGAGTCCGACGGATTCAGCATGGCGAACTTGGCCTTGGCCTCGCTGCCGCCGCCCTTGGCCGCGATCTCGATGCTCAACCGGTCGCCCGGCACCACCTTGTAGTGGATCACCGCCGGCGTGTTGTCCCGGGTATTGGCGCGGCTGCCGTCCGGGTCGTCGAGCACCGATGCGCGCAGCACGTTCTCCGGATGACCATAGGCGCGCCGCACGCCCTCGTTGATCATGTCGTCGAGGCTCATGTCCGCCTCCCACCGGAGGTCCATGCCCACCTCCACGAAAGCGATGACGATGCCGGTGTCCTGGCAGATGGGACGCTTGCCCAGCGCGCACATGCGCGAATTCACCAGCACCTGGGTCAGTGCCGCTTTGGCTGCCGGCGACTCCTCCTTTTCCCAGGCTTCGCGCATGGCGCGAATGAAGTCCACGGGATGGTAGTAGGAAATGAACTGGAGCGCGTCGGCCACGCTCTGAATGACGTCGTCCTGGCGGATGGTGGTGCTCATGGAATCTCGAACAGCTGCTCAGCGGAAAAACCCGATTCTAACGCACCCGGCCGATCCTGCAGGAGCGGTCCGCGGCTTGTCTCGGTCCCGGGGGCGTGTGAACATTGCTCCATGACCCATCGCTGCGTGCAGAGCTCGCTCGAATCCGCCGAACGATTGTGCCGGGCCAAGGGCCTCGCGTTCACCGAGTTGCGTCGTCAGGTGTACGCCCTGATCGCGGCCGAGGAGACCCCGGTTCGCGCCTACGACCTGCTCGATCAGCTCAAAAAGCAGCGCAGCAACGCCGCCCCCGTCACCGTCTACCGCGCCCTCGACTTCCTGCTCGAGGCCGGACTGGTTCACCGCGTCGACGCGCTTCACGCCTACACCGCCTGCGACGCCGAAAGCACCGATCACGGCGGGCTGCTGCTGGTGTGCAACCGCTGCAACGCAATCACCGAGTTCGAGAACCACCCCCTCGAGCGCGAGATCGCGCGCACCGCGCTGAATCACGAGTTCCACCCCGCCGACGACCTGATCGAGATCCGCGGCCTGTGCGGGCAGTGCGTGGATGGCGGCGAACCCGACGACGACGCGGAGTAGCCCGACCATGCGAGCCATTGCGGTCGCCCTCGCGATAGGCACGCTCACGGCGTGCGCCCAGGTACCCTCCGAGCCGGCGCGAGATGGCGACGCCCGGGCCCGGCAGCTCGCCGAGCGTTCGCTGGTGGTCGACACCCACATCGATCTGCCGTATCGGCTGCACAAAGCGGACGAGGCGGGCACCGACACGCCGCCGGGGGATTTCGATCATTCCCGGGCACTGGCGGGCGGTCTCGATGCCGCCTTCATGTCCATCTACGTGCCGGCGGAGGTGGATGAGGCCGGTGACGCCCGGGCGTTTGCCGAAGCCGCCATCGACCGGGTCGAGGGGCTGGCCGGGGCCCATACGGACGCCTATACCGTGGCCACCTGCACCACCGACGTGCTCCACGCCCAGGCCGAGGGCCTGGTGGCGCTCCCCATGGGCATGGAGAACGGCGGCCCGCTGGCAGGCAGCCTCGACGCCCTCGACCACTTCCGTGAGCGCGGCATCCGCTACATCACCCTGGCGCACTCGCGGTCGAATCACATCTCGGACTCCTCGTACGACGACAACGAGCGCTGGGGCGGGCTGTCGCCGTTCGGCCGGCGCCTGATCCCGGCCATGAACGAGCGCGGCGTCCTGGTGGACGTCTCACACCTGAGCGACGACGCCTTCTGGCAGGTGCTCGAGCTGTCCGAGACCCCGGTGCTCGCCACCCACTCATCGCTGCGCCACTTCACGCCCGGTTTCGAGCGCAACATGAGCGACGCGATGGTGCGGGCGCTGGGCGAGAACGGCGGCGTCATCCAGATCAACTACGGCTCGGCATTCCTCACCGAGGAAGCCCAGCGCTGGGGAGATGCGCTCGATGAGGCCCGCGAAGCGTACCGCGCGGAGCACGGTCTCGACGAGGACGACCCGCGCCTCGATGACTTCGCCGAGCGCTATCGCGAGCGCAACCCCTACCCCTATGCCGACCTCGAGGACGTGCTCGACCACATCGACCGCGCGGTCGGCCTCGCCGGCATCGACCACGTCGGCATCGGCTCCGACTACGACGGTGTCGGCGACACGCTGCCGACGGGGCTGAAGGACGCATCCAGTTATCCCGCGCTGGTGGCCGGACTGCTGCAGCGGGGCTACGAGGAAGGGGACATCGCCAAGATACTCGGCGGCAATACCATGCGGGTATGGCGCCACGCGGAGGCATACGCCGCCCGTGCCGGTTATCCGCCCCTCTGCCGCCGCTGAAGGCCGGCGCTCATCGCGACAGGTGCTCGATGAGGCGGCGCAGGAACGCTTCGCCGCGCTCGAATTGTTCGAGGCTGATGTACTCGTCCGGCTGATGGGCCTGATCGATGCTGCCGGGCCCGCAGATCACCACCGACAATCCGGCCTGCTGAAACTGCCCGGCCTCGGCGCCGTAAGCCACGGCCTCGGTGTCGTTCTGCCCGGTGAGCTGCTTGGCGAGCACCACGGCAGGCTCGTCGTCGGCGGCCCGGAACCCCGGTACCCGGGAGCGGATGTCGAAGGTGATGCCGGTATCGGGGTGTACCCGATGCATCTCCGGCTCGAGCTCTTCCCGGGCGAACCGCTCGAGCCCCTGGAAGAACATCGCCGGGTCCTCGTCCGGAAGCGCCCGGATGTCGGTGACGAAGCGGCAGTTGCGGGCGGTGATGTTCTGCGCCGTGCCGCCGTGAATGACGCCGCAGTGCAGCGTCGAATACGCGGGGTCGAAGGGGCAGTCCGCGGCCGCGCGCGCCCGGTTGCGGGCTTGCTGCTCGGCGAGCCAGTTCACCATCCGTCCGGCCACCATGACCGCCGGCACCCCCAGTTCCTGCTTACTCGAGTGGGCCTCGTACCCGAGGACGTGGGTGTCGAAGATGAACATGCTCTTGTGCGCCGTCACCACCCGCATTTCCGTGGGCTCGCCGACGATCACCGCGCGCGGCCGGGGCAGCTCGGCGCAGATCGCCTCGATGAGCCGCGGCGCCCCCAAACAGCCCACCTCTTCGTCATAGGACAACGCGAAATGAATGGGGTACTCGAGCCGGCCCATTTCCGGGACCAGCGCCAGAGCCAGGGCGATGAAGCCCTTCATGTCGCAGGTGCCGCGCCCGAACAGACGGCCACCGCGCTCGGCCACGGTGAAGGGGTCGCTGGTCCACGCCTGATCCGCCACCGGCACCACGTCGGTGTGCCCGGACAGCACCACCCCGCCCGCCACCATCGGCCCGACGGTGGCGTAGAGGTTGGCCTTGACCCCGCAGTCGCTTTCCACGAGCCGGCTCTCCACCCCGTGGCCGCGCAGATACTCGGCGACGAAGCGGATCAGATCGAGATTGGAATCCCGCGAGACCGTGGGGAAGCCGACCAGAGCATCGAGCATGCTCCGGGGCGTGTAGAGCCTTTCGGACATGGGCCAAGGATAGTGGGGCGGCGCGGAAAAGGCGATAGTGCCGGCGATGTCCGCGCGAGAGCCGGTACCTTGAAGCCGAGCGTGATTCGCCGCATGCTGAAGCGAAGCCAATGCGGGAGATCCGCGTGATGCTGCGTTTCCTCGCTGCCGTGGCCCTGCTGGCGGCCGTGATCATCGGCGCCCTCGTGGTTTTGGCTCGGTTCGCGGACGGGCCGGTGGCGATCGTACCGGGCGGGCCGTTCCAGAGCGGCGAGCTGCACACCGGGCCCGAGCCCGACTGGGCTTTCCTCGCCGACCGCGAGACGGTCGAGTTTCAATTGGTGAACCCGGCCCGCTCACGCACTGCCTGGATACTCGAGCACGACGGCCGGCTGTTCATTCCCTGCGGCTACATGCAGAGCACCTGGGGGCGGCTGTGGAAGCAGTGGCCGAAGGAGGCCGAGCAGGACGGCCGGGCGCTCTTGCGGGTGGACGGAACCCTGTACCCGCGAGAGCTGATCCGGGTGCGCGACGGGCCGTCGGTAGAGCCGGTGGTGAAGCGATTGAACCGCAAGTACGGCATGGACGCCACCGTCGAGGCCGTGCGCTCCGGAGCGCTGTGGCTGTTCGAGATGAAGCCCCAGCAGTGAGCGCCCGCTCAACTGAGCCCGCGCTCAGTTGAGCCCGGCGTTCTCGAGCGCCGTCTTGTAGCCGGTGTATTTCGGCTGGTCGATGGCGATCTGGTTCACCACCGTGGTGCGCAGGTGCTCGGCGAGGCCCGGGGCGTCCAGCGCCATGCTGCCGTCCCGCAAGGCTTCCGTGAGACGCCAGCGCAGCGCCGACAGATCGCCATCGCCGAGCAGCGCCTTCAAGCGCTCGTGCTCGCCGGCGCGGTGGGCCTCGCCCCGCGCCAGCTCCCGGAGCACGATGTCCAGGCTGTTGCCGGCCACCCGGGCCATGAACTGGGTCCGCCCCGCGGTCTCGCTCATCACCTCGTCGCGCAGGTAGTCGCGCACCGAGACCACGAGCTCGTCGATCCTCGGCATGTCGTCGCTCACGGTGAGATCGCGCTCCGGAACCAGCTCGAACGAACCGGGGATCAGCAGGTTCACGCAGTCCACCTGACACTCGGAGGAGCGCCGGCCGATGGCCGGCCGTTCCACCGTCTGATCGGGACCGGTACGGTAGTGCTCGGCCATGCCGAGGCACCCCACGGCCCACCAGAACGAGCCGAACACCACCCAGAACCGCACGTGCTCGGGATCCACGGGCTCGCCGGCGACGGATTCGTAGCCGCGGAACAGATCCTCGTACTCGCCGAATCCTCCCACGGGCTTCTCGGTGACACCGAAGCGCCAGGAGTTGGTGCAGATCCAGCCCAGATCGCGCATGGGGTCACCGATGTGCGCCACTTCCCAGTCGAGCACGGCGTTCACGCCCTGCTCGTTCACCATGAAGTTGCCGTTGCGGAAATCGTTGTGCACCAGGGTCGTGCGCGGATGCCGCGGCAGATGGTCGAGCAACCAGCGCGCGGTGTAGTCGATCATCGGCTGCGGCGTGCCCAGCAGCTGGTAACGTTCCCAGGTCTGGCGCACGAACTCCTCAGGCGAGTGGCGCTCCAGCCGCTCGTTCAACCCGGTGCGCTCGAGGTCGATGGCATGGATGCGGGCCAGAATCTGTCCGCACTCGAAGGCGAGGTTCTCGCGCACCCCGGCGAGCTCCGGTGAGCGCGCAATACGGGCGCCGAGGGCCTCCCCCTCGAGCCACTCCATCAGGAACCCTTCGCCGAGGCCGTCGCTCTCCTCGAGGACGTAGTAGACCTCCGGCTCCGGCACCCCGGCTTCCCGGGCCACCCGCATCAGCAGGGCCTCGGTGGCGAGCCCGGGTGCGGCACTGCGGGTCTCCGATTCCACCGCGACGCCGCCCGGCGCCCGGCGCATGCACACGGGGCGTTCGCCTTCGTCCGTCTCCAGCGTGATCCGGTAGGTCTCCTGGCTGGCGCCGCCGGACAGGCGTTCGGCAGCCACCAGCTTTCGGCACCCCGGTATGACGCGGCGCACCACCGCGTCGAGCCGGGCTTCGAAATCCGAGCGCTCCCGGGCCATGTCAGCTTTCCTGCACGCCCTTGGGCGCCCGCTGCTTCATGTAGCCGAACATGTAACCCGCCACCCGGCGCATCTGGATCTCCTCGGCGCCCTCGGTGATGCGGTAGCGGCGGTGATGGCGGTAGATGTGCTCGAACGGCTTGTGCCTGGAATAACCGAGACCGCCGTGCACCTGCATGGCCCGGTCCGCCGCTTCGCAGCACAGGCGGTTCGCCCAGTAGTTGCACATAGAGACCTTGTCGGAGACCGAGAAGGCGCCGTCTTTGTCCATCTGCCAGGCGGTCTTGTGGATCAACGCCCGCAGCATCTCGCACTGGGACTGCAGCTCAACCAGCGGGAACTGGATGCCCTGATTGGTGGACAGCGGCTTGCCGAACGGCTTGCGCTCCATCGCATACTTCACCGACTCGTTGACGCAGAACTGCGCCGCGCCCAGGCTCGAGGCCGCCTGACGGATGCGGTTCTCGTTGAAGAAGTGCTGGACGATCTGCAGGCCGCGCCCTTCGCCGCCGAAGATGGCGCTGTCCGGTACGCGAACGTCGGTGAACGAGACCCGGCCGTGGTCAGAGGGCATGTTGAAGGTCCAGAGATACTCCTCGATTTTCACCCCGGGTGCGTCCATGGGGACCAGGAAGGCCGTGATGCCGTCGCCGTCGCCGGGCTTGCCGGAGGTACGCGCCATCACCATGTCGTACTTGGCCTTGTGAATGCCGGTGTTCCAGGTCTTCTCGCCGTTGATGACCCACTCGTCGCCTTCCCGCCTGGCGTTGGTCTCCATGTGGGTGGCATCGGAGCCGTGCTCGGGCTCGGTGATGCCGAAGGCGAAGCCGCGCCGGCCCTCCGCGAGGTCGTCCACCCAGTCCTTCTTCTGTTCCTCGGTGCCGTACTCGAGCATCAGCAGCAGGGCGACGTTGTTGCCGACGATGGAGTGCTCGTTCTGCAGGTCGTTGTGGAGCCCCAGGCCCTTCACCGCCAGGTGCTCGCGAATGATGGCCATGCCCAGGTTGCTGCCTTCCATGCCCCCGTATTCCTTCGGGAACGGATAGCGGTAGAAGCCCTGCTCGTCCGCCAGGCGCTTCACCTTGTGGAGCAGTTGCTCCCACTCTTCGTTGGGCAGCCCGCCGCGATCCCAGTCGGTGCGCGCGTCCTCGCGGCGGTGGTCGAAGAACCGGATGTTGTCGTTCTCCGCCTCCAGCGGCTTGATCGTCTCATCGATGAACTTGTCCAGCCGATCGAGCAGCTCTTGAATGTCCTGCGGAATCTCGAAATCCATGCTGACTTCCCCCTCGTTGGTTGCGACGCCGGACGGCGGTCGGGTTGTAACGCGTTCTAGCCAATGTACCACGA
>JBMCWS010000075.1:0-13853 GCA_048621375.1 Pseudomonadota bacterium
GACCGAGCGCGCCGACGACGAGGTACTTTGTGTTTCTCATGCTCGCATTCTCCGGCGCGCGGGGAGATCCATCAATGCCTGTGCCGGTCTACAATGCGCCGTTTCGTCCAGAGGATCGTTCATGACCATCAGCGCGGGCCTCGGGATGGCCCAGTACCCGTTTACGGACGTCCGCCAGTACTGGCACTGGGTCGACCTCTGCGAGGCGGGGGGCGTCGACTCCCTCTGGCAGAGCGACCGGATCATCGGCGCCGAGCCGTTCCTCGAAAGCCTGAGCGTCATGGCGGCGCTGGCAGGCCGCACCCGCCGGCTCAAGTTCGGTATGAACGTGGCGAGTCTGGGGTTGCGCGACCCGGTGCTCACCGCCAAGGCCTGCGCCACCATCGACGTGCTGTCGGGGGGCCGGCTATTGCCGGCTTTCGGGGTCGGCAGCGCGGTCTCCCGGGACTACGCCGCCACCGGCACGCCCACCCGCGGCCGCGGGCAGCGCACCGGCGAGGGCCTCGAGATCATCTCCCGGCTGTTCTCGGAGCCGTCGGTGAGCTTCGACGGCCGGCATTTCCACCTCGACGACGCCACCATCGCGCCGCGGCCGCTGCAGCAGCCCATGCCGCTGTGGGTGGGCGGCTCAGCCCCACAGGCCATCGAACGCACCGCCCGCTGGGGCACCGGCTGGCAGGCCGGGCTCGAGAGCCCGGAGCAGGTGGCCCCGGTGATTGCCGCCATCCGCACGCGGACCCGGGAGCTCGGCCGGCGCATCGACGACGACCACTATGGCGCCGGATTCGCGTTTCGCTTCGGCTCGCCGCATGACCGGGTGGTGGCACAGTATCGCAGCCTGCTCGAAGAGCGCCTCGGACGGTCGTCCGCCGGTATGGTGGCGGTGGGCGGCGCGGCGGAGATGCGCGCGCTCATGGACGCCTTCCACCAGGCCGGGGCGCACAAGTTCATCCTGCGCCCCCTGGCCGCGGACGGCGGCGATTTCATCGCCCAGACGAAGCTTTTCATCGAGCACCTGCTACCGGAGGTGGCGGCGCTGAACCGTGCCGCCGCAACCTGAGGGGTGTGGCGTCGCGAGCCGCGGTGACGTCATAATCGCCTGTTTTCCCGCCGGCACCGCGACCGGCTCAATCGACGGACACGAGGTATTCAATGGCAGCATCAGGGCAGGAAACCATCGCGATCCTCGGCGGCACGGGCGATCTCGGTACGGGGCTCGCCATTCGCTGGTCGAAGGCCGGTCACCGAATCATCATCGGCTCCCGCACGGTGGAGAAAGCCGAGGCGGCGGTGGCGAAGCTGCAGGAGATCAGCCCCGATACCCCGGCCGAGGCCATGGAGAACGCTCGAGCCGCCGCAGCCGGCGACCTGGTAGTGTTGACGGTGCCGGCGGAGCATCAGCTCTCCACCCTGGAACACGTGCGCGCCGGACTCGAAGGCAAGATCCTCATCGACGTCACCGTGCCCCTGGTGCCGCCCAAGGTGGGCACCGTGCAACTGCCGCCCGAAGGCTGCGCGGGCAAGCGGGCCCAGGAGTTTCTCGGCGACGGGGTGATGGTGGTGAGCGCCTTCCAGAACGTGGCCGCGCACCTGTTGAAGCAGGACGTGCAGATCGAGTGTGACGTGCTGGTGGCGGGCAACAAGAAGGACGCACGCGCCCGCGTGATCGAGCTCGTTGGCGAGGCGGGCATGAAGGGCTGGCACGCCGGCCCCATCGCCAACGCCGCGGCCGCGGAAGCGCTGACCTCGATCCTCATTCAGATCAATCGCCAGGGCGAGATCTCCCACGCCGGCATCAAGATCGTCGGCCAGGGCGAACACTGACGGTGACCGCCCGCGCGCTTCCGCCGCAAGGCGCCGGCCCCGCGCTCTCGGTGCTGCCGCTGCCGGGCGTGCCCATGATCGAGCACGGTGACGACCTGGCCGCCATCATCGGGCGGGCCGCGGCGCAGGCCGAGCTCACCTTGGCGAACGGCGACGTGGTGTGCGTGGCGCAGAAGGTCGTCTCCAAGGCGGAAGGCCGGCTGGTGGCGCTGTCCACGGTCTGTCCCGGCGCCGAGGCACGGCGTCTCGCTCGCGAGACGCACAAGGACCCCCGCCTGGTGCAGCTCATTCTCGACGAGTCCACGGAGGTGGTGCGCAAGAAGCCGGGGGTGCTGATCGTGCGCCACCGCCTGGGCCTCGTGGCTGCCCACGCGGGCATCGACCAATCCAACATCCGCCACGGCGACGGCGGCGACGACCACGCGCTGCTGCTGCCCGAGGACCCCGACGCCTCCGCCGCGGCGCTCCGCTCGGCCCTCGAATCCTCCAGCGGATGCCGCCTCGGCGTCATCATCACCGACAGCAGCAACCGGCCCTGGCGCCTGGGCACCGTCGGTGCCGCCATCGGCTGCGCCGGGGTGCGGGTTCTCGACGATCACCGCGGTGGGCGCGACCTCTACGGCCGCGAACTGAACGTCACCCTCATCAACCGCGCCGACGCCCTGGCCACCACAGCCACTTTGGTCATGGGCGAGACCACGGAGGCGACGCCGGTGGCGCTGATCCGGGGCCTGGCTCCGGACGACGCCGACGAGCCTGCGAGCAGCATCATCCGTCCCCTGGACGAGGATCTGTTCCGGTGACTGCCGGGAGCGTGCCACGTGGCCGCTGACGTGCTCGCCATCACCGGCGGCGTCGGCGGCGCCAAGCTCGGGCTCGGCCTGTCGAAACTGCTCGGCCCGGATTCCCTCGCCTTCGCCGTGAACACCGGCGACGACTTCGAGCACCTGGGCCTCGAGATCTGTCCCGACCTCGACACCCTGGTCTACACGCTGGCGGGCCTGGCCAACCCCGAGACCGGATGGGGGCGACGGGACGAGACCTGGAGCTTCATGAGCACCCTCGCCGACCTGGGGGGAGAGACCTGGTTCAATCTCGGCGACCGGGATCTGGCCCTCCACGTGGTCCGCTCGCGACGGCTCGCCGAGGGCGCCACCCGCACCCGGGTGGCCGGCGAGCTGGCACGACGCCTCGGGGTGACCCACCCGGTACTGCCCATGTCCGACGATGCCGTGCGCACCACGGTGCACACGCCCGACGGCCCCCTCGCCTTTCAGCACTATTTCGTCCGCGAGCGATGTGCGCCCACGGTCACCGGATTCGAATTCCACGGTATCGAGCAGGCACGACCGAATCCCGCCATTCTCGACCATCTACAGCGGGCCGACGGTATCGTCATCTGTCCCTCCAACCCCTTCGTCTCGGTGGACCCGCTGCTCGGCATTCCCGGCATGCGCGCGGCGCTCGAGCGCGCTGCCGCCCCGGTGGTGGCCGTCTCCCCCATCGTCGGCGGCATCGCCATCAAGGGGCCCGCCGCGAAGATGATGCGCGAGCTGTCGATGCCGGCGCGGGCCGATCAGGTGGCCAACCACTACGGCGACCTCCTCGACGGCTTCGTGCTCGACCACCAAGACGCCGAGGCAGCGGACGCCATCGCCACCCGCACTGTCACCGCTCAGACCGTGATGGTAACGTTGCGCGACCGCATCGAGCTGGCCTCCACCGTGCTGGACTTCATCGACGAGCTGCGCTGAGGCGTCATGTGGGCCATCGTTCCACTGAAGAGCCTCGACGCCGCCAAGCGGCGGCTGGCCCACGTGCTCAGCCTGGAAGAGCGCCGCAACCTCATGCTGGCCATGGCCCGCGACGTGCTGACGGCCCTCGCGCGCTGCCGACGCCTGCGCGGGGCCCTGATCGTCTCCCGCGCGGCCGAGGCGGAAGCCCTGGCCCGGGCTTTCGCCACCGAGCGCTTCAGCGAAAGCCCGGAGGCGGACCTGAGCCGTGCCCTGGCCCAGGCCGCGGAGCATCTGAGTGAGCACCTCGGAGCCCGTGGCGTGATGATCGTGCCCGCGGACGTGCCGCTCATCGCCCCTGAGGAAATCGACGACATCCTCGAGCATCACGAGGCGGTCACGGTCGTGCCGGACGACGAGCATCTGGGCACCAATACCCTGATCTGCTCGCCGCCGCGACGCATTCCCTTCCGCTTCGATGGACGCAGCTTCAAGACCCACGTGGCCGCGGCATGCGCCGCCGGAGTGCAGCCGCGAATCGTGCCGTCGCCACGCCTTTCCCTGGACGTGGACACCCCGGGCGACCTGCGCGCCGTGATCGAGCGGGGTCCCGCCACCCAGACCGTGGCGTTCCTCCAGCGCTCCGGCATTGCCCGGCGTCTCGCCGGAGGACCGTTCAGGGGCGCGCTTCCAGGATCAGATTGAACGGCGTTTCCGTGGCGCGCCGGAAATCGCTGAACCCGGCCTCGCGGAACACTTCGCCCAGCCGGGCCTCTCCCGCCTGGGCGCCCAGCGCCGTGCCCACCTCCTCGGAGAGCGAGTGAGCGCAGCACAGCACGGTGGAAGCCGAGTAATACATCCGCCCCACGGGGCCGACGTTCTCCTCGAGCTGGTCGCCCGCTCTGGGTTCCACCAGCATCACCCGCCCGTCCGGTGCCAGGGACTCCCGGGCATGACGGGCTGCACCCAGCGGATCCCCCATGTCGTGCAGACAATCGAAGAAGCACACCAGGTCGAAGGGTTGCTCCTGAGGGATCGACTTGGCGGTGGCTTCCGTGAACGTCACGCGATCCTCCAGGCCTTCCCGGCGCGCCAGGTCACGGGCGGCCTCGATGGAGGGCGCGTGATTGTCGAAGCCGTGAAAGGTGGAGTTCGGAAACGCCTGGGCCATCAGCGTGGTGGAATATCCGAAGCCACAGCCCACGTCCGCCACCCGGGCGCCTCGCTCGAGCCGCTCCACCATGCCGTCCAGGGCGGGCAGCCATTCGCTGACCAGATTGGCCTGATAGCCGTTACGGAAGAAGGAGGCAGTGCCGCAGAACAACCGCTCGTGGTGCTCACCCCAGGGAACGCCGCGCCCGCTGCGGAAGGCGTCGATGGCCTTGTCCTCGTCCAGCCACAGGGTGGCCGGCACCTCGAACGCCATGGGCAGGAACACCGGGCTCTCCGGATTCGCCAGCACCATGGCCTGCTCGGGGCTCAGAGAATACCTGGCGGTCTCGGGATCGAAGCTCACGTAACCGGCGGCCACCTGGCTGTTCAACCATTCGCGCACGTAACGCTCGGCACAACCGGCACGCCGGGCGATGGCTTCCGAGGTGCCCCCGCCTTCGTCCGCCAGCGCTTGATACAGTCCCAGCTTGTGGCCGAGACTGACCATGGCCCCGCCGGCGGCGGCGGCTACGTCCGTGAAAACCTGCTGTACGAACTCGTGGAGTTTGTCGTCGTCGATCGCGGCCTGGTTCTGTGCCATGTCGAAGGCTCCTCGTCCCCTTCTCGTATGGCCGGGGATCATCGCGGTTGTATTCCCGGGAATCGAGAGGGAGAATCGCCGGATCCGGTTCATTTGCGCCGGGAGGGGCCGAGCGTGGACCGTACGCGTGTCACCATCGTCGGTGTTCCCGAGGCGGTCCATTCCACCGTCGCCGGCCTGGCCGACGTCTTCGACGTGTTCCGCCTGCTGCGGCGCCTGAGCGACAGCATGCCGGAGCAGCCGCCCTTCGAGGTCGTCATCGCCGGCCCCGCGTGCACCGGCGCCCGGGAGGCGGAGGTGCCGTTCCGGTGTCATACCAGCATCGACAAGGTGGACGACAGCGATCTGGTGATCGTCCCCGCGCTCATGGTGGACTCGTCGGAGTGGCGGCCCGGCGCCCACGACGACGTGGTGGACTGGCTCAAGAAGATGCACGAGCGCGGCGCCACCCTCTGCTCGACCTGCTCGGGCGCGCTGATCCTCGCGGAGACGGGGCTCCTCGACGGCTACGAGGCCACCACCCACTGGGCCTACGCAGAGACGTTCGAGCGCTGGTTTCCCCGGGTGCGGCTGCGCCTGGAGGATCTGCTGGTCACCTCCGGCGCCCGCGCCGAGTTCGTCATGTCCGGAGCCACCGGTTCCTGGCACGACCTGGCGCTGCACGTGATCAGCGAGCGGGTGGGCGCGGCCGCCGCGCAGACCATCGCCCGGTTCCTGCTGCTCGAGTGGCACCAGGACGGCCAGACGCCGTACATGATGTTCCTGCCCCGCCAGCACCACGGCGACGCCGTGGTGCTCGACGCCCAGAACTGGCTCGAGGCGCACCTCGCGGTAGACAAACCGGTCGAGACGGTGATCCGCCGCAGCGGTATCCCCCGCCGGACGTTCAACCGCCGGTTCCTGCGGGCCACCGGCCTCACCGCCATCGGCTACGTACAACGACTTCGCATCGAAGCCGCGAAGCGGCGCCTCGAGCAGAACGGCGAGCCCATCGACCACATCGCCCACTCGGTGGGCTACGACGATCCGGCCTCGTTCCGCCGGCTGTTCAAGCGCACCACCGGCATCACGCCGGGCGCCTACCGGCGCAAGCTGCACCTCCCCCAACCGGCTGGACGGGCCGCGGTCCGATCCCCACAATGAGCCGTTCTCTCACAACGCCAGATCCACTATGACCGACGCTCTGCAACGTGCGATCCGAATGGCCGAGGGCGGGGAGCTCCCCGATCGGGAGCTGGCGCTGGCCCTGGCCGACGAGGAAGACACCGCGGCGCTGTCCGGCCTGGCGGCGCGGCTGCGCGACGACGGCTTCGGCAACCTGGTCACCTACTCGAAGAAGATCTTCATTCCGCTCACGCACCTGTGCCGCGACGTCTGTCACTACTGCACGTTCGCGCAGGTGCCGCGCAAGGTGCAGGCGCCGTACCTCACCGAGGACGAGGTGCTCGAGCTCGCCAGGCACGGCGCGGACATGGGCTGCAAGGAGGCGCTCTTCACCCTGGGAGAGAAACCGGAGCTGCGCTACAGAGCGGCCCGCGAGGCGCTCGACGGGATGGGTTTCGACTCCACCCTCGACTACCTGCACCACGTGGCCGGGCGGGTGCTCGAGGAAACGGGGCTGCTCCCGCACCTGAACCCGGGGACCATGACCGACGCGGAGATCGCCCGCCTTCGGCCCGTCTCACCCTCTATGGGCATCATGCTGGAGTCGCTGTCCGAGCGCCTGTGCGAGAAAGGCATGCCGCACTACGGCTCGCCGGACAAGGTGCCCGCCGTGCGGCTGGACACCCTGGAGCGCGCCGGCGCCGCCCGGGTGCCCTTTACCACCGGCATTCTCATCGGCATCGGCGAGACCCGCCGTGAGCGCGTGGAATCGCTGCTGGCAATCCGCGACGTGCAGGAGCGTCACGGGCACATTCAGGAGATCATCGTTCAGAACTTCCGCGCCAAGCCGGAAACGAAGATGGCGCGGGCGCCGGAACCGGACCTGAACGAGCTGCTGTGGACCATTGCGGTAGCGCGCATCCTGTTCGGTCCCGGTATGAGCGTGCAGGCGCCCCCCAACCTGAGCCCCGGCGTGCTGCCGCGCATCGTCGACGCCGGCATCAACGACTGGGGCGGGGTGTCGCCCCTGACGCCCGATTTCGTCAATCCCGAAGCGCCGTGGCCGCACCTCGACGAGCTGGCGCGAGAGACCGGGGCAGCGGGCAAGCACCTGCACGAGCGGCTGACCGTGTATCCCGCCTACGTCCGGCACCTGGACGACTGGGTGGACCCGGGGCTGCACGAGCGCATCGTCGCGAACGTGGACGCCGAGGGTCTGCCGCGCACCGACGACTGGTGCCCCGGCGCCGAGGTATCCCCCCCCGACGACGTCCTCGCCGCCATCCGCCGTCGTCCCACCCGGGTTTCGGACCACGTGGCGCAGATTCTCGAGCGCGCCAGCGCGGGCCAGGATCTCGACGAGGGCGACGTGGTTCGGCTGTTCTCCGCGCGCGGCGACGATTTCAGCGCCGTCGTCCAGGCGGCCGATGCGCTGCGCGAGCAGGTCAACGGCGACACCGTGACGTTCGCGGTCAACCGCAACATCAACTACACCAACATCTGCTACTTCAAGTGCCAGTTCTGCGCGTTCTCCAAGGGCAAGCTCTCGGAGAATCTTCGCGGTCGGCCCTACGACCTGTCGCACGAGGAGATCGGGCGCCGCACCACCGAGGCGTGGGAGCGCGGCGCCACCGAGGTGTGCATGCAGGGCGGCATCCACCCGGAATACACGGGGGAGACCTATCTCGGGGTTCTGGAAGCGGTGCGCGCGGCGCAGCCCGACATCCACATCCACGCGTTCTCGCCGCTGGAGGTGTGGCAGGGGGCCGCCTCCCTGGAGCTGGACCTGGAGACGTACCTGCGCCGCTTGCAGGATGCCGGCCTCGGCACCCTTCCCGGCACCGCCGCGGAGATTCTCGACGACGAGGTGCGCCGGATCATCTGCCCGGACAAGATCAACACCGGACAATGGCTGGCGGTCATGGAGGCCGCGCACCGGGTCGGTTTCAACACCACGGCCACCATCATGTACGGGCACGTGGAACGGCCCGAGCACTGGGCCCGCCACCTGCTACGCATTCGCGCGCTGCAGAAGCGAACCGGCGGCTTCACCGAGTTCGTGCCGCTGCCCTTCGTGCACATGGAAGCCCCCATGTACCTCAAGGGCAAGGCGCGCAAGGGTCCGACGTTCCGCGAGTCCGTGCTCATGCACGCGGTGGCGCGGCTGACCCTGCACCCCCACATCGAGAACATCCAGGCGAGCTGGGTGAAACTCGGCTACGACGGCGTGAAAGCGTGCCTCGACGCCGGCTGCAACGACCTCGGCGGGACGCTCATGAACGAGAGCATCTCCCGAGCCGCGGGCACCCGGCACGGCCAGGAGACTTCGCCGCAGCTCATGATAGACATGATCGAGTACGCCGGGCGGCAGCCCCGGCAGCGCGACACCCGCTACGGGGAGGTATCGCCGGAGCGGGTGGCAGCAGGACTCGCCGCCGGTGAGCTGAGCGAGGTGGTCAACACCCCGGCGCGCAAATACGACCGCAAGCGCCGCGCACCACTGCTGCGGCCGGGGCTCATCGACTCGGTAGAGATCAGCTGACCGTCAGCGCACAGCGATGTCGTTGACCACGCGCTCCACGTAGCGGACCCCGGCGACCACCTCCCCGGCGCGCTGCTTCTCGTCCTCGCTGTCGACGAAGCCGCCGAGGGCGACCACGCCGCGGTTCGCTTCCACTTCCACGTCCAAAGCGTTCACGCCCTCGGCGCGGGCCAGAGCGGTCTTCACCCGCGCCTCCAGACTCTTGTCGTCGACGTACTCGCCCACCCGGCGCGACTCCTGCTGCACGGTGAGGTTGTTCTGCACCTCGACCACCCCGGTCACGGCTTCGGCCACCCGCGTCGCCGCCTCCTTGCGAGCCTCGTTCTCGGCCACCCCGTTGAGCTGCACCCGGCCGCGGAAGACCTCGACGTCGATGTCCAGTCCGTCGGTGTCCTCGTTCGTCACCAGTGCCGTCTTCACCCGGCTGAGCAGCACGGTGTCGTCCACCTGTTCCCCGGTCGAGCGGCGCGTCTCCGTCCCCGCACAGCCCGGCACGGCTGCCAGCAGAACCACGGCCAGCGTCCACGTCGTGAGTTTCATGAAGGAAGGCTCCTTGCTGTTCCCATGCAGTGTACCGGTCATTGCCGCTCCCCCGGTTGACGCGCCGCAATATACCGCGGCATGCACCGGGGCACGACTCTTGCTGAGGCATGGCCATGACGCGTGGATGGCGACCACGAACGCACTGGCTGGGACGGTTCGCGGCGGCGGCGAGCGGCGTCGCGTTGCTCATGGGCGCGGCCACCGCACCGGAGCCGAAGCCCTCCGCGCCCCTGTCGCCCCGGGAAGATCTGACCGAGCCCGTGGAGGACGTGGACGAGGCCATGGCCGTGGTCCGGCAGCTCAAACGAGAGCCCGGCATGGGCGACGCCCTGTCCCGCGCCCGCGGGGTGTTCATCGTGCCCGACTACGCCACCGCGTCGCTGATGATGGGCGGTGCGGGCGGCGAAGGCGTCATGCTGAAACGCCTCCCCGACGGCGGCTGGAGCCTGCCGCTGTTCTTCGACATCGCCGCGCTGGATACCGCCGTCGACGACAGTGCCGCCGCCGGCGCACTGGTCATGGTGCTGCTCACCGACGCAGCGGTCGCACGGTTCGAGCAGCAGCGCCGGTTCTCGCTGGAACCCGGTGGCGGGATGCGCATCGCAGCCTTCGCCGGCGGAACCCGCGCCGCGGACGTGCTGGTCTGGAGCGACGGCGACGGCCTGCTCGCCGACGGACCACCGGGTGTGCGCGGCGTCGCCTACGATGCCGAGGAGACCCGTCGATATTACGAGCGGCCGGTGACGCCGCGCATGGTGCTCGCCGGCGACGTGGAGGATCCGCGTTCAGAGCCCCTGCGCAGCGAGTTCGCCGCATTCACCAGGCAACGGGTCGAAGACCCCTGAACCGACCGAAAGCACAGGAGCACACAATGGCCAGAATCGCAGTCGTGCTGGGAAACGATTTCGAAGATGTGGAGTTCCGCCAGCCGGCGGACTGTCTCACCGAGGCCGGCCACCAGCTCACGGTGGTGGGATCGAAGCCGGGTGAGGTGGAAGGCAAGCGACATCAGGAGCGGGTCACCGTGGAGGCCACGCCCGCCGACGTCCGCCCGGACCAGTTCGACGCCCTGCTGATACCCGGCGGTTTCTCTCCCGACCACTTGCGCACCGACGAGACCATCGTGGCCTTCGTCAAGCACTTCCACGACGACGGCAAGCTCATCGCCGCCGTCTGCCACGGCCCCAGCCTGCTGGTGGACGCCGAGGTGGTGCGCGACCACCGCCTCACGTCCTGGCCATCGATCCGCAAGGATCTGGTCAACGCCGGCGGCGTGGTGGTGGACGAAGAAGTGGTGGTGGACGGCAAGCTCATCACCTCGCGCAAGCCGGACGATCTGCCGGCCTTCTGCAACGCCATTCTCGAGAACTTGCCGGGGTAGCCGGCCGGAGGCACCACATGCCGCGGAAATGGAGCGACAAGGATGAGCGCCAGTACGCGCACGTCAAGCACAGCGAGGAAGAACGCGGTCGCAGCGAAGCGCGGGCCCGGGAGATCGCGGCGCGCACCACCAACAAGCAGCGCCGCAGCGAGGGCCGCACCCCGAATCGCACCACCCAGGGCACCGGCAACCCCAACCGGTCGCTCGACCAGCGTTCGAAACGCGAGCTGTACAACCAGGCGAAGCAGCTGAACATTGCCAACCGCAGCCGGATGTCGAAGCAGGAGCTGATCGCGGCCGTGCGCCAGCACCGGTGAGCACGCCGGCGGGGGCGATGCCTTCCACTAGCCGGCGACGGTCTCGCCGCCGAGCATGGGCAGGACGTGGCCGGTCACGTATCCCGAGTCGGCGTTGGAGGCGAAGAACACGTAGGCCGGCGCAATCTCCTCGGGCTGCGCCGGGCGCCCGAACGGCGTCTTCGCGCCGAATTCCTCCACGGACCGCTCGGCCGGGTTCAGCGGTGTCCAGACCGGTCCCGGCGCCACGCAGTTCACGCGGATGCCGCGCTCGGTGAGGTTCTGGGCCAGCGACTTGGTGAAGGCATGGATGGCGCCTTTGGTCGACGCGTAGTCGAGCACGCCGCCGCTGCCTTCCAGCCCGGTCACCGAACCGCTGTTGATGATGCTGCTGCCGGGCCGCATGTGCGGCACCGCGTGCTTGGCCATGTAGAAATAGCCGAAGATGTTGGTTCGGAAAGTGTGCTCCCACTGCGCCAGCGACAGCTCCTCGAGCCCGCCCCGGTGGCGCTGATACGCGGCGTTGTTCACCAGGATGTCCAGGCGCTCGAAGCGGCTTCGAGTCTGTGCCACCGACCGGCCACAGAAATCGGGGTCGGAGACATCGCCGGGTATCAGCTCCGCCGTGCCCCCGGCGGTCCCGACGATGCGCCGGGTCTCCTCCGCATCGCGCTGCTCCTCGGGCAGATACACCAGCGCCACCGCAGCGCCTTCGCGGGCGAACAGATGCGCCACCGCCCGGCCGATACCGGAATCCCCCCCGGTGATCAGGGCCGCCCGCCCCGTCAGCTTGCCGGCGGGCCGATACGCCGGAGCCTGGTAGCGCGGGCGCGGGTGCATCTTCCACTCTTCGCCCGGCGGCTCCATGTCCTGCTCCGGAAACGGCGGCTTCGGCTCGTCGCTCACTGCGGATCCTTCGCTGGCCGCTCGACGAGCGTGACCAGCAAGGCCCGTGCCACGGCCCGCGCCTGCGCCATGAATTCTTGGTTCCGGCCGCGGTTTGCCGGTAAGCTTGACGGCATTCCTGGGATAGCGGAGACGTCACGTCCGTGAAGCTCGGCGTCATTGGCAACGGTATGGTGAGCGCGCTCATCAACGGCCGCGGTGACCTGGTCTGGTACTGCTTTCCACGGTTCGACAGCGACCCGGTCTTCTGCAGCCTCGTCAACGGCGACCCGCAGCGGCCCGATGCGAACGGCACCTTCGCCGTCGAGCTCGACGCCCTGGCGAGCACCGAGCAGAGCTATGTTCGCAACACCGCGGTGCTGCGCACCGAGCAACGCGACCACCAGGGCGCCGCCCTCGAGATCCTGGATTTCTGCCCGCGCTTTCGCCACTACGGCCGCTACTTCCATCCGAGCACGGTGATCCGCTTGTTGAGGCCGCTGCGTGGCGACCCGCAGGTCCGCATCCGCTTGCGACCGATGAGCCACTACGGCGCCGAGCGTTGCGAAGTCACCCACGGCACCAATCATCTGCGATTCGTAGGCTCGCCCGGTGGCGTGATCCGGGCCACCACCAACGCCTCCATCACGGCACTGCTCGAGGAGAAGGCCTTCGTCCTCGACCGCCCCATCGCGCTGGTACTGACCCCGGATGAGAGCCTGCGGGAATCGCCCCTGGAAGTGGCGGAGCAGTTCCTCCACAACACCATCGACTACTGGCACGGCTGGGTGCGCAATCTCTCCATTCCATTCGAATGGCAGGAGGAGGTCATCCGTGCCGCCATCACGCTCAACCTCTCGGTGTTCCGGGATACCGGCGCCATCATTGCGGCGCCCACCACCTCACTGCCCGAAGCGGCGCACATGGCGCGCAATTGGGATTACCGATTGTGCTGGCTACGTGACAGCTACTTCGTGGTGCGCGCGCTCAACCGTCTCGGCGCCACCAACGCGATGGAGGATTTCCTGCGCTACATCACCAACCTCGTCGCTGATATCGGCGGTGGCGAGGGCGGCGGGATGCAGCCGGTGTACGGCATCAACGGGGACGCCGAGCTCGACGAGGTGGAGGTCCCCCATCTGCGGGGATACCGCTGCATGGGCCCGGTGCGGGTGGGCAACCAGGCTTACGAGCAGCGTCAGCACGACGTCTACGGCGCCGTGGTGATGGCGCTCACCCAGCTCATGTTCGACGCCCGGATCACCACCGTGCACGCCGACGCGCTGCTGCCACGCCTCGAGCGGGTGGGCGAGCTCGCCGTGGCGTATTTCGAGCAGCCGGACGCCGGTATTTGGGAGCTGCGGGGCAAGGCGCGGGAGCATACGTATTCCAGCCTCATGTGCTGGGCCGCCTGCGACCGCCTGGCGCGCATCGCCGTGCGTCTCGGCGACAGCGAGCGCGCCGCCCGCTGGCAACGCGAAGCCGCGCGCATGCACGAGACCATTCTCGCCCGCGCCTGGTGCGACGAGCGCAACAGTTTCGTCGCCTCGTTCGAGGGAAGCACCCTGGATGCCTCGCTGCTGCTGATGTTCGAGCTCGGGTTTCTGCCCCCCAACGATCCCCGCATGCTGGGGACACTGGCAGCGGTGGAAAGAGAGTTGCTGTTCGACGGTTTCGTCTACCGCTACGTGGAAGCCGATGATTTCGGCGAGCCCGAGAACGCCTTCGTGGTCTGCACGTTCTGGCTGGTGGACGCCCTCGCCATGGTGGGGCGCCACGAGGAGGCCCGGGC
>JBMCWS010000076.1:0-13603 GCA_048621375.1 Pseudomonadota bacterium
CCAGATCACAGTCCTGGTTGCGGCCGGCGACGATCTCAGCGTCGAGCTCGACCCGCCGGTCATCGGCCAGACTTTTAAGATGCAGTCCCGTCATGTCACTGTTCCTTGTCGTTTCTGTCCCGCCGTCGCGGCAGGAGCCGCCGCCACCAGGGCCCCTGCCCTTCTCCATGATAGGCCACGACCACCACACTCACGTTGTCGCGGCCGCCTTTGGCCAGGGCCCCGTCGATGAGCGCCTGCACCGCCGCCTGGGGCTCGGCGTGCGCCTCGAGCACCGTGGCGATCTGCTCGTCCGTGAGCTCGTCGTTGAGCCCGTCGCTGCAGAGCACGATCCAGTCGCCGCGCTTGAGCGCGACGTCCACGGACGACGGCGTCGGATCCCCCAGTCCCAGCGTCTGGGTCACGATGTTGCGATTCGGATGATTGCGCAGATCCGACTCGGACATGTCTTCCCGCTCGCGCAACATCTCGATGAACGAATGGTCCCGGGTGATGCGGCTGATGCTTCTGCGCCGCCACAGGTAGGCGCGGCTGTCGCCCACCCAGGCGAAATGCCCGATGGGGCCGTCGAGCCGTAACGCCACCACCGTGGATCCCATGCCCCCCAGTCCGCCATCGGCCTCCGCGGCCCGGGAGATCGCCTGGTGCGCCTGCACGATGGCCGCTTCCAGGGAGTCGCCCGGTCCTTCCGCCAGCAGGGTATCGCACACGATCCTGCTGGCCACCTCGCCGCTGGCATGACCGCCCATACCGTCCGCCACGAGGTAGATGCCTCGCTCCGGATCCCAGCCCACGACGTCCTCGTTGTGGGCGCGAACCCGGCCGGGATGGGTCTTGCCAGCGAACGCCACCATCAGCCGAACCCGTTCAGCGCCCGGCTGGCCGCCCGGAGAAACGCCTCCGGATCGTAGCTGGCATCGTCCTCCACAGCCAGAAACAGCGCATCCAGCGCCTGCTGATGATCGTCCGCATCGTCAAGATAGAGGCTGAGGCTCTCCACTGCGAGGAAGACCTGCTCGGCGTCGTAGAAGTCGGCCAGGCGCCCGTCCGCAGCCGCCGACAGCAATGCCCGCCGCACCGCGGCCGCATCACTGTCGCTGAAGTCCCGCTCGGCCCATGCCTGCTGCCGGTCCCGGACCACGGCCACGGCTGCGTCCGCGGCTGCCCGCAGCCGCTCGGGGGACTGCTGCCCGGCGAGCACCATTTCCCGGGTAGCCTGCCGGAGCTTGTCCGCCGCGGCGGAGTCGAGCACCCCGGCCACCACCGAGAGCACCCGTAGATGCTGATCCTGCAGCCGCAGGCTGCCCGGCTCTACCCCGGGGCCCGCCTGCCGGCGGGTCCAGCGCTGATCCTCCATGGGGTGATGGCAGGAGTGGCAGTCATAGAACGCGAGCTCCGGATACATGCCGGCGTCACCCTCGAGCAGCTCGCTGCCCACCAGTTCCAGATAGCGCTCGGCACTCTCGAGTTGCCCGGTCAGCCAGAGCTCGAAGCTCGATATTTCCCCCTTGCGCGCCACGTAGTCGTCGTCCACCTCGTAGTGCGCCGGCTGATTGGCCGTGAAAGCTTCCAGCTCGAAGGCGAGCCGCGGGTGCCCCGCCCCCATGATCCGGTGGGTCGCGAACTGATTCTTCGTGCCCAGGTGACACGACAAACAGATCCCGGCCCGGGAGAGCGGATCCTCCGTGGGATACATGCCTTTGGCCAGGTTGTCCTGGTGGCTGGCGTCGCTCTCGGCGTGGCTCTCGATCCACTGCTCCGAGCCGCCATGGCACGCTTCACAGCCTACCCCGTCGGTGATCTGGAACTTGGGCCCGCGCTTGTCCTCGGGAACGTTGTCGGCGTGACAGTCCAGGCAGATCTTCGCGGTATGTGCACTCCGGAGCCCGAGCTTCTCGGCGATGCGCTTGGACTCGTCGCTCATCAGCGTCCGGTAGGCCTGAGCGTGCCGGTCCCGGGTGGACCAGATGCGATACTCGTTCAGCCAGACATTCTCGTTCTCCTGTGCGCTCAGCTTGCCGTGACACATGCTGGTGGCACAGCTCGCCACCCCCAGGTGGACATCGTCCTCCACACGGATGGCGTCGGCCGCCCGCACGGTGCCGCCGGTGACCAGCACCAGTGCCCCCAGCACCGCCGCTCGAGTCCGCCTGCCCCAGCTCATCGCGAGCCGCTCTCCGACTCGTCGCTGACGAACCACGGCTCGCCACGATCGTCCAGGTAGAGCTGCTGCATCTCCTGGAGGTTCAGCGGCCGCGAGCCGCGCCGGCCGAACACGGCGATCTGCTCGCCGGTCTCGTCCACGCCGCGGTCCCGGTCGAGGCCCTTCGACAGCGAAAGCGCCGGTTTGCCGGTGGGATAGCTGGCGATCAGCTCCGGCCGTGGCTCGGGGCTGAACCCGTAGAACTTCGGCTGCGACTCCGGCGACGTGAGCTGAATCACCTTCAGGCCACCATCGCCGTCCGCCACGTACGCGAACAGGCTCGCGTTGGTGCTTGCCACCACGACGTCGCGGCTGTCCTCCAGGGCGCCGCCGCCGTCGAAGCGGGTGACCTCGCGCATGGCTTCCGGCTGCTCGATGTCGACGATCACCAGGCCGTCCTCGCCGGCCGCCACGTACGCGTAGGTCCGCGCCAGGTACACGCGGTGGGCGTCGTCCAGCGCCACCACGTTGTCCGCCACCAGCTCGGGGCTCTCCGGGTCGGTCACGTCCATGACCTTGAGGCCGTCGGCGTCGGTGACGAACAGGTAGCGGAACTGCAGCGCCGAGGCGCGGCCGTCCTCCAACGGCACTGTAGCTACGTGTCGGGGCTCCAGCGGGTCGTCGAGATCGACCACTACCAGTCCCGCATCGGCCACCACGTAGGCGTAATGCCCGCCGAGGGTGATGTGGCGCGCCCCGTCCAGGACGCCGCCGTCGTTCCAGGTCGCATCCCGGGACAGGAAGTTGTTGCGCGGCTCACCGTCGGCCAGAGCATTCACATCCACCAGGATGAGCCCCTCCTCCGCGTCGGTGACCACTGCGTAGTTGTAGATGGGATGGAACGGCTGCTCCATGTTCTCCTCGCGCATGAGCTCACCCTCGTTGCGCGGCGGATGAACGGGCTGGTTGGTCGGCAGCGCCAGGCAGGTGGCGTTGCTCGAGTCCACGTTGGTGTCGTGGCCGAGGGGGCTGAACGGCGCCGTGATCATGCGCTGCGAGAAGCCCTTGTTGCCCACGCTCGCTACGTCGTAGACACGCATGCCGTCCTCGCCCGCGGCAGTGTACAAATACTCGCCGCGAAGCTGCAGACAGCCCACGGTGCCGGCACCGTGGCTGTAGCCGCGCTCGAGCACCCGATCCCGCGCCTGATGATCCTCGAACCAGTCCGGATATGCGTACTCGTGCAGGTAGCTGCCGATCACAGCCTGCGGTTCCTTCCACTCCGTGACCTGAACCGCATTGAACTCGCCTTCGCCGCCCACATAAGCATGGTAGCCCACGAAGTTGACGAAATTGGTCCCCAGCATGAGCAACTGCGCCATGATGGCGTTGTTGTCGTTCTCCTCGGAGAGGTGGCAGTCCTCACAGGACTTGGTCTCGGTCTTGCGCACCGTGTGCGGGAAGTGCGCGTTGAACGCCTGCGAGCTGTAGCCGCTGGAAGCGATGGGCGGCTGCTGCACGTAGATGCGCTCGCGGTTGGCGTTCCTCGACGACAGCACCAGCGCGGACGACGACCGCACCGGCGCGATTCGCCCGCCGTTGGCCGGGCTGCGACGGCCGATGAGAAACATCTGGTCTCGCGCCACCTGGGGATTGTAGGTGGCGAAGTTCCGCGTCTCCCCGCCCTCGTAGTGGTGCCGCTCGGTCTTCCAGTTCGCCTCGATGGGCAGGTGGCAGCCGGCGCAGCTCGTGGTCCACGAGGTATGGCAGGTGTAGCACTCGACGTCGTCGTTTCCGTGCGCGCGCTCGTCGGATGGCACGTCCAGGCCCCAGTTCTGGGCGTCGGTGTTCTGGCTCATGAGCTTGGCGCGCGCCGCTTCGGCGTTGTACTCGCCGTGCGACTCGTCCACCGAGTCCTTGACCAGCGATACCTTCCACTCCAGATCCGGATCCATCATGGAGCGCTGATACAACTCGCCATCCTGCCACTCGAACCGCCGGCGCCCGTCCGGCGTCCGGAGCACGCTGAGGTCGCTGCCGCCCTCGAGCGCCGCCGGGCCGGAGGTATAGAGGTTCGGATACTCCTCCGCGGTTCCGTGGCAGTCGACGCAGTCGATCTCGACCGCCAGGGCGACTTCCCCGTACATGTGGCCGTTGCCGTGATTGTCCTGCTCGAAGTGGCAATCCACGCAGTGCATGCCCGCGTCCGCGTGGATGGAGGACATGTGCACGGCCTTGTCGAACTTCTCCGGATCGTCGTGGTTCACCACGTCGCCGTCTGCGTCGAGGAGGTTGCCGTCCCGGTCCTTCTTGAACACGGCGCGGAAGTTCCAGCCGTGGCCGTGATAGTCGGCGAACTGGGTGTGCTCCATCTCGTCGTTGTTTTCCCAGACGTCCTTCAGGAAATCCACGTCCGCCCATTTGCCTCGAGACGCCGCCCCTTCGGGGTTGCGGTCGTTCACCTCGCGGATCTCCTCGTGGGAAGGATACTGCTGTTCCTCGGGCCACATCCTCGGCGCGTCGGACTCGTAATCCCACATGGTGTAGCCGAGATAGGTGTTCATGAACATGTTCGGCTGGTGCATGTGGCAGACCATGCACTGGCTGGTGGGGACGGCCCGGGTGAAGTTGTGGGTCAGCGGATGCCCTTCCTCATCCTTGTCGATGGTCGGGTCCGCGGTGACCGACTCGCCGCTGTGCCCGAACCGGGCGTACTTGCCGGAGTGCTTGGGATCGCGATCGTTGGCGTAGACCACGTGGCACGATGCGCAGCCGGAATTGCGATAGTCGCCCGGCTGGTCGTTGGTACCGATGAACCAAGTCAGCGGGTCGTTCAAGCGCGTCTTGGTGATGTTGATCAGCGGCACTGCAATGCGTCCGCCTGTTCCAGGGCCCCGGTTCGACTGACGGATGTCCGGGCGGCCCGGCTCCTCGATACGCTGCAGCAGCCCCAGGGCATTGGGCAGACCGGTTTCGGGGAACAAACTGTTGATGTTGCGACCGCCGCGCTCGAAGACGCGGAATATGTCGCCCGGCTTCACCGTTTCCCAGGCCGGCAGGGGATACAGCACCGGTCGAATACCCGCCGCCTCGGCCTCGGCCTCGAGGTGCTCGGGAATCTCCGGGCCGTGGAGCGCGACCCCCTCGCCTTCGCGATTGTAGGCTTCACCGAGAATGTAGTTCTTGAACGGCAGTATGCCGTTGTTGTACGAGGCGCCCCCCCAGAGCATCGCACCCGTGGAGTGCATGCTCCGCACCGATTTCTCGATGATCTCCATGTGGCAGGCGCCGCAGGACTCGCGGGCGACACGATAGTCGGAGGGGTTGATGAAGCGGACGAATTCCGGCGCCTCGTCGTTGAGCAGGGTGTAGGTACGCTCGGGATTCGCCGACGAGGGATACTCCCAGGCGTCCGGGTACCGCGGCAGCACGTGTGCCGCTTCCCGGGCGGCGACGTAGGCGTCGGTACCGCGCTCCGAGTCGGCGAAGACGCTGGCGTCGCCGCCGTGGCAGTCGGTGCAGCCGAGCTTCACGGCGGGATTGGCGTGCATGGTCTTGCTGTCGGTCTCGGTGTGACACGACACGCAGCCGTCGGATTTCGCGGCCACTTCCTCGGCGGATTGACTGGCGGGCGCCGGGGGCGCCGTCTGGTAGTCGCGCTCCACCGCTTTGGGCGCCGCGCTACCGTGGGCGAGGCCCGTCATCCCCATCAGCAGCGCGACGCTCGCGAGACACAGCGTTCGTGAAAGCATCATGCGGACCTCAATACATCAGCAGCAGGTTGAAAAACAGGTAGTCGGCGTCCTCCCCCGGAAACAGGTCCTCGAAGCCGTCACCGGCAAAGAGCTTGGAATAGGACGCCCGCATCACCACGTTCTGGGTCATGAACGGCCGGTAGGTGAGCGACACCGACACGTCGTTGCCGATCTCCTCGTCCACCGCGCCCTGATTGCGCGCGGCCTCGAGCACCTCGGTCTCATCGAACCTCAAGTGGTTGGCGTTGAGAGACACCCTGAGTTCCGGGGTCAGATCGAAATCGGCGCCGACACCGGCCAGCAGTACGCCGGGATTGGTGAAATTCGACTGCCCCTGCTCCTTCGACGAGCGCATGTTGTTGAGCACACCGTTCCGCCCGGAGAGGGTCACCCGGCCACCGCCGATGAGCGGCACCGCCTGGCGGATCCAGTAGCTGGTGTCGCCGCCGGCGAACTGCGGATTCTCGAATATGGCGTCGTAGCCCGTGGCCTTGTCGTCGTACGGGTCGTCGTCGCCGCTGCCGTACAGCAGCGACAGCCGCGGCCGGATCCAGTCGAAATCCATGGACAGCTCCGCCGCCGTGAAGAACGCCGAGACATCGACCTTGTCGTCGACGAACACGCCGGAGTCCACCTCGCCGAACGCGTAGTACGCCGACGCCGTCAGGTTCAGGCGTCCGAAGTGGCCGTCGCCGTTGTAGCCCACGTAGCCGACGTCGTACTCGCGGGGCTTCTCTGCTCCAAGAGAGGCGGGGCGGGCAATGAAACCGTTCTCGTCGAAATGGAAATCGTCCTCGCGGTTGCGGTTGTAGGCGATTGTTGCCTGGGAGTTGAAGCCCAGCACCGGCATGTCCTGCCAATACAGGTTGGCGATGAAGACGTCGTCCTCACGGAGGTCCTCGCCGAGATCGTTCAAGCCGCTGTTGATGTCCTTCTCGAGACGGCGGAACCAGGCCACGTTGTACTGGAAGATGTTGTTGTCCCGGGTGCCGAACAAACGCACGCCCGGCTGGTTGTCCTGGAACAAAAACCCGCGGAAGTCGGACGAGAACGGCTGTATGCCGACCCGGAAGCTGTCGAAATCGTAGCGCTCGGAGACGTTGCGGATGTGGTAGTCGTAGAACAGCGCCTGCACCCCGAGGTGGTCGTCGGTGCGGGTGGTGCCCCGGCCGGGATCTACGTTCACGCCGAGGATCTCGTCGAGCTCGGTGTAGTTCACGTTGTAGGCCGCGGTGAAGCGGAACTCGTGATCCGGCGGCCGGAACACCGTGTCGCCCTTGAGCCAGACGAACTCGGTGAGCACGGTCTGAATCGCCGCGAGCTGATCGGAGCCGCCGAACACGTCCAGGGAGCCGGGCGAGTCCGTGGACTGAATCCCCACCGCCGTGGGGATCTCCCGGTCCTCCACCACCGAGTCGGCGATACCGGTGAAGTTGAAGAACCATTCGCCCACCACGGGCTTGTCGCCCTTGAGCACGTTGCGGTTGTACGGATCCCACCACGGGTAGTCGTAGCCGTCGAGGGTGTCGACGATGCGCCAGCGATCGGGAATCGGCACCGACGCCACGTAGTCGTCCACCGTGGGTCGCGGTATCGGCGACTCCGGGTTCCGCGAGCGCGGCGCCGGCCGATCCGCGACCGCCCGCTCGCCGCCGCGGCGGCTGCGCTCGTAGGCGGCGTCCCCGGCGTCATCGCCCTCTTCGGCCTCGGCCCGCTCCGCGGCCTCGGTGCCGGGGCACGGCACCCGCTCGTAGCCGGGACGGCGGCGCGTGACGATCCGGCCGTCCTCGTCCTGGTAGCAGGTCTGCGCAGCCATGGGCGCAGGGGCGTGTGCGACGAGCCCGAGCGCGGCGGCGCAGGCGAACAGACGAAGTCTCATGCGGGCCTCCTCGATCATTTCCCTTCGCACACCCGTTCCTCGTCCGAGTCGTTGAACGGCGCCTGCGGGCACTGCACGAAGCGCAACCGCGTCCCCTTCGGCTCCAGGTTGTCGGCCCGCATCTCCGGCGGCGCGTTGCCGATCGCACCGCCGAGCTCAGCGCCCGCCTCGTGCACGCCGAGGAACGCGATCATGTCGTCCTGATCCACCCCGTCACCGGATACGCCGATGCCGCCTACCAGCTC
This sequence comes from Pseudomonadota bacterium, assembly GCA_048621375.1. GTDB lineage: Bacteria > Pseudomonadota > Gammaproteobacteria > Pseudomonadales > Azotimanducaceae > UBA7803. The sequence goes on from JBMCWS010000076.1 coordinate 8,023, forward strand.
GTCGCCGCGGTAGATGGGCACGCTGCCGGGGAAGATCTGCAGGCCGTTACCCAGGCGCACGCCGGAGACCGTGGCGGTGCCGCCGGCCGTCAGATCCAGCGCCACACCGGGGCAGCCGTCGCCGACGTCGGTGCCGAACACGCCGGCCGTATGCAGCACGTGCTGCAGCACCGCGTTGATACTGAGGTCGAGCTGCAGCCCGGTGCTGAAGGGGCTCCACTCACCGGCCGGCTTCGAGAACGGGCCGGGCGCGCGATCGTTCAGCCCATCCGGAAAGTGGGGCCGTGACAGGTTGCCGCCGGCGCGGTCCGAGAACGCCACCGCGCCGTTCTCGAGAGCATCAGGGTCGCCGAGGAAATCCTGTGCCGCTGCGACGTAGCCGCCGAGGTCGACTTGGCGCGCCACCGCCACGGCGTCGTCGCTGGTCTCGAGATACACCGCATCCGGAAGGTTGCGGAGATAGTCCGCCGCAGTGGCGGACGAGAAGAACGTGGCGGTGCGCGCCTTCTGCAGCGACACGTCGGCGCCAAACACCGGCGCGTCCGCGGTGCGGGCCATGGCCAGCACCTCGCCGCGGGTATCCACCACCGACACCGTCACCCGCGCCGAGCTGCCGCGGGGGCGGCGGATCTGCGCGCGCGCCCTGTCGGCCACGGCGAGGGCGTTGTCCACCACCGCGCGGACCTCGTCTGCGGTCAGCGCGGCAGCGCCGAGCTCGGCGCCGTCGGTGCCGCCGCGCGGCGGGAACCTCGGCGTGTCGTTCTCGTCGACGAAGACGAACGCGTCCCGCCCCGGATAGTGCTGGCCGCCGTCCGGGCGGATACCCGATGCCGCCGTGCCGAACACGGTGCCGGCCTCGATACTGCCGTCGAAGTAGCCGTTCACCGCGACCAGTGTCCCCACGGCTCCGCCCAGGGAACCGAACGCCGGCGCCTGATCGGGATCGCTCGCCAGATCATCGAAGCCCACATCGGAGAAGCGGAAAGTCTTGCCTTCCACGGTGATCTGGTCGCCGCGGCGATCCACTGGCGCCGCGAAGCCGAACGTGCCTGCGAAGGCGATCATCTCGTCCGCGTCACGGTCGGTGTCGGACACCACCTTGTCGAGTCCGTACACACCGTCGGCGATCACGCCGATCCCGCCCACGGGCGTGCCCCCCTTGTACAGCGGAAGCCCGCCGGGATCGGCGGAGAGCCCCAGCGGCGAGCGCTGAGGTCCGGGCCCCGGCCCGGCGCCATCGAAGGCCCGGGTGAAATCCGAGCAGGCGAGCTGGCTGAATTGCACGCCGAACAGCGGCCCGGAAGGCTGATCCCGTTCCCCGGGGTTGAAATTCTCCTGGACGATCTGGCTCGCGGTGCGGGTCGAGAACGCATTGCCTTCCGAGGAGAGGTACGCGCCGGTGAGCGCCTTGGCGATGGCGGCCTGATCGTCGATCTGCACCGGCGCCGGAGTGACCGGGAGCCTGATGCCCTCGAGCCCGCCGTCGATCACGGCCGCGCCGTCGCCGTCGAGCTCGGAGGCGATGGTCACCGCGTGGGGCTGCGATGGCCCCATCCGGAACACACCGAGTACGTTGCCGACCCGGTCCACCACGGCGATAGTGGCATCGTCCACACCCTGGGCCCGGGCCTCGTGCACGGCCTGGGCGATGACCGTGCGGACGTCGCCTTCGGTGAGACGGGAGGAGGCGTCCACGCAGTCGCCGGAACACGCTGCGGGCGGGGGATCCACGCCCTCGGAGCTACCGCCCGAGCCGCCGCCGCAACCGGCGAGCATCCAGCAGGCGAGAAGCGCGCCGCCAAGCCACTTCGATTTCATCGTGCTACTCCCTCAAATCCAACGTTGCCGCGGCCCGGCCCCATGCCCTCGGCATGCGGGTGGTATTCATGGCACGCGACGCACTGCAACGTGACCACCTCCGGCACCGACCGGTCCCCGTGACACGCCGTGCAGTTGTCCATGTCGGGGATCAGCAGATCGTTGCTGGTGTTCGAGACGTCGGCGCCGTGACAGCTCAGGCACGCGGCGTCCCCGGTTTTGCCTTCCTGGGTGAGATGACTCGCGTGGTCGAAGCGCGCCGAGGTGAAGTAGTCACCCACCAGACGTACCGGATGCACCTGAAATCGACTGTAGAGATCCGTGCTGTCGGTCTCGGTCACCTCGTGGCAGGTCACGCACCCCCGGGTGGTGAACTGGTTCACCACCTCTGCCCGAGTGCGCTCCCGGGCACAGGTCAGCGGCCCGTCGGTGCAGCTTCCAGCGCCCGCGCTGCGGCCGGGCCGACGCCGTCGCGTGGGCGCGGCGCCGCTGCTGTCAGGGTCGAGGTATTTGCGCGCGAAGTGGCCTTCGATGGCGAACACCACCTCGCGGGGCTGGCCATGCGGCAGCTGCCGCTCGGGAGCGGTGGGGTCGAACGTCAGCTCGTGGCACTCGGCGCAGTGCGTCTCCATGTCGATGGGACGGAAATGCTCGCGGTCCGCGGCCAGGGTGTGGCAGTCGTTGCAGGCCAGGGCACCGTCGTCGTTCGGATCCCGCACCTTGCCGGGGTCGAGGTGTATGTCGTGGGGAAACGCCAGGTTGGAGCGTTCTTCCGCGGTGGCCACTGCCTCGCGGTGCGTCGACCAGTCGAACGCCAACCCGGTCCCGGCGTCGGTAACCACCGGGCGGAGCAACCGCGCCTCGAACGCCGGGTGCGCGCCTTCGGCGAAGCCGCTCACCGCCGCCACGTCGAACTCCTGCTCGAATTCGTGCGGCTCGGCATGACAGTCGGTGCACAAGCGGTCCGAGGTGTTGATCAGATGCTCTGGCTCGTTGTGCTCGAGATGACAGCTCGCGCACCGGGTGTGCTCCATATCCAGCGCGGCCGCGCGAGTCTCGGGCACGTGGTCCGGCAGAGCGTCGTGGCAGGCCGTGCAATCGTCGTCCTTGACCCGATGGAACAGCTCGCTGTGACAGGAGCTGCAGTCGTCCCCGGTGGCCAGGGCATGGGCCGGGTGCAGCGGCCCCGACGACCACAGCGTGTCGGTGGGCGCCACGGCAACGGCTTCGTCGTCGTCGTCGAGCATCACGTAAGCGAGCGGCAGAACCAGCGTCACCACCAGCACCAGTGCCAGCGATCCCCAGGCGGGCCCGCGCCGCGACAGCCAGGTCTGATCGAGATCGGTGGTGAACGCCGCCTCGTAAGCGCTGCTGTCCACCGCCGGATCGCGCACGAGTTCCAGAGCGCCGTCGAAGCCGGCGGGCGCCTCGATCACCCGCAAGCGGTGGCCGCCCACCTCGAGGACGTCGCCTTCGCTCAGCGTGGCGGAGCGGGTGGCGCTGCCGTTCACGAGCACTTCGGCGCGGCGCCGGCACTGCACCTGCAACCTTCCGGCGCCGGCGGGCCGAAGCACCGCGTGCGCGCCCCGGACATCCACCCCGAGAAGCTGGATGCTCTGATCCGGCGAGCTGCCCAGGGTGAGTTGCTGCGCCGCCAGCTCGGTGTCTCGGTAGCTGGCGACGCCCTGGGTGGTGCCCATGTCTTCTCGAAGCAGAACGTTCACAGGCAGCTCACCAGTACAAGAAGGTCGTCAGAATGTGCACAGCCAGCGCCCCGATGAGTGCCACCGTGAGCGGGACGTGCACGAACAGCCAGGATTTGAGCCACCCCTGCAGGCGGATATCCTCACGTATGCGGCGCAGAATCGTCTGACGCCGGCACATCAGCGTGAGCAACGCCTGCAGGTTGGCAGCCTCGGACGCCTTCTCGGCGCGCGGGACGCGGCCACCGATGAAATCGATCACCGCCTGCTGGTCCCGGTTGGCCACGGTGGCCCCGCCGCTGGGGCTGACCATCGTCGAGCGGTCGATGCCCAGCAACTGCGACAGCACCCCGCCGCCGATGGCGGTGCGCTCGATGGCGCTTCTCACCGTCATTGCCACGTCGGGGCTGCAGTGGTCGGCCATCTCCAGGCCCTGCCGATCGAGCTCGAACAGCTCGCCGAACAGCTCGTCGCGGGTGGCGCCGGCGCGGTTCTCGGTGACCAGCCGCGGATGCACCAGGTAGGTGTACGCGCCATAGACCCCACTCAGGATCACCAGGCACATCACCACGTAGGCCAGGGTGTGGACGTTCCAGTTGAATTGCGCGGCGCTGTGCAGGGTCGCCACCACCAGCAGCGACGTACCCAGATACACGTGGGCCGACACCCAGCCCTGAACGCTCCCCAGCGTCGAGCCGTAGGCACGCTTGCGGATGCCGAGCAGGGCCAGCCAGACGATGAGCCCGGCACCCACAGAGCCGAGCACGTACCCCTGCCAGGTGCCACCGTTGGGCGGCTGCATGTCGCCGTGGCTGGCATACAACCCCACGGACGCGGCCAGCAATGCCAAGGACCACCACAGATACCGCCCGCCGCGGAACTTCAGCACGTTCCGATGAATCACGCGTACCGCCCACGTACCAGATCGATGTACTGCTCCGGCCCGATGCGCATGGCCGCACCCGTGGGACAGGCATTAACGCACGCCGGGCCGGAAGCCACGTCCACGCAGGCGTCACACTTGTACGCCTTCTTGCCCCGCTCCTTCGCCTCCGGGGCGGGGTCGAAGTCGGCCTCGCCGGGACCGGTGCCCCGGCCCAACAGCAGCCAGCTCAGCAATCCGGGCTTCTTCGGCGCCTCGTAGCTCATGCGGATCACGTCGTACGGGCAGTTGGCCTCGCAATTGCCGCAGCCGATGCAGGAGTCGTCGATGTACACCTCACCATTGCCGGCGCGGTGGATCGCATTCGGCGGGCAGTCCTTCATGCAGTGCGGCTGCTCGCAGTGCCGACAGGAGATCGGGATGTGCACGTGCGCGAACGTCGCCCCGGATTCCCGGTCGAGCCGGGAGATGCCGTCGTGGGTATCGGCGCACGCCTTCTCGCAGTTGTCGCAGCCGACGCACAGGTCGGCGTCGATGACCAGCACGTTGGTGGCCTCGCCAAGCCCTTCGTCCATGAGGAAATCCACCACCGACCCGGTCTCGGGGCGTACTTCCATCTGCGCGGTATCGATCACCCGGCGGCTGACGTCCTGCTGCAGAGGCTCGAGCTGGGTGTCGCCCAGGTCGCAGAGCTCGAGGAATTCCGCACGGCCGATCTCGATGGTTTCCAGCGCTACCGCCGCGGTGGCGGTCTCCCGGCGCAGCGGGTCGCCCATGAGGGCCATCTCGCCGAACAGCTCGCCGGTGCGCACCTGCCCCACCAGCAGCTCGCGGCCGTCGTGGCGGCGCTCGAGCTTCGCGGCGCCCGAGCGCACCATGTGCAGGCTGTTGCCCGTCTCGCCCTGGGAGAACACCACCTCGCCCGCCTTGAACTGGCGGATGGTGACCCGGTCGGCAATGGCGCCGAGCCGCGAGAAGGCGGCGTAGGGGGCGAATCGCCGCTGCAGCTCCCGCACCACGAACATCCAGTCGATGCCTGCGCGAATCTCCTCGTTGGAGTTCATGAGCTTGAGCATGGTGCGGCGCGGGGTCTCCACCAGCACACAGCCGGGGCCGGCGGTGGCGCGCTCCACGCGCGGGCGCCCGGAGAGCAGGCCGAGCTCGCCGAAGAACTGAC
>JBMCWS010000077.1:0-13262 GCA_048621375.1 Pseudomonadota bacterium
GGCCCTGGCCGAGGGCCGGGAACAGGAACGCGACCGCGATCGCCAGCAGCGCCGGCACCGAGCCGCGCAGGGGCACGCCGAAGCCCCACACCGCGAGCAGCGTGACCAGCGCCATCGATCCGAGCGCCAGCACGAAGTACGGCAGCAGCTTCGCGAGCAGCAGGCCGCCGATGCCGACCGGTGTGGCCATCAACGCCTCCATGGTGCCCCGCTCCCACTCGCGCGCCACCACCAGCGCGGTCAGCAGCGTGCCGATCAGGGTCATGACGATGGCGATGGAGCCCGGCACCAGGAAATAGCGGCTGGCGAGCTCGGGGTTGAAGCGCATGCGGGGAATCAGGGTGATCGCCGGCGCCACATCCCGGCCGGGGCGGCCCGCGCCCCAGGCGGCCACCACGCCCTCGGTATAGCTCGCCACGAATTTCGCGGTGTTGGGCTCGGAGCCGTCGGTGAGCACGCCGACGGTGCGCCTGCGCTGGTCGCCGCCCGGCCTGAAGCCGGCCGGGATCACGATCACGCCGCGAACGTCGCCGGCGACGAGCGCGCCCTCCACCGCCCGCCGGTCGTGGGCGCGGCGGACCACCTCGAGATAGCGCGAGGCCTCGAAGGCCGCGGCGAGGCTGTCCGCGGCCTCACCGCGCTGCTCGACCACCAGGCCGACACGGAGGCGCTCGGTGTCGAGCGAGACGCCGTAGCCGAAGACGAACAGCAGGATCAGCGGCAGCAGCCCCGCGATCAGGCCCGTGCTCGGGTCCCGCACGATCTGGATGCTCTCCTTGGCGAGGAGCCCGCCGAACCGGCGCAGCGCCTCGGCCCGCGGCCGCCTCGCGCCCGCTTCGTCCGCCGCGCTCATGCCGCCGTGGCCTCGACCAGGGCGATGAAAGCGTCCTCCATGCTCGGATCCGGGCGCTCGCCGCTCGCGGCCTCGCGCTTGAGGGCGTCCGGGCCGCCGGTGGCGATGGTCCGGCCCCGGTAGATGAGCGCGATGCGATCGCAGTATTCGGCCTCGTCCATGAAGTGCGTGGTCACCAGCACGCTGACCCCGCGGTCGACGAGCCCGTTGATGTGCGTCCAGAACTCGCGGCGCGTGATCGGGTCGACGCCGGAGGTGGGCTCGTCCAGGAACAACACGTCCGGCTCATGGAGCACCGCGCAGGCGAGGGCCAGACGCTGCTTGTAGCCGAGGGGCAGCGCGCTGGCGGAGGTCCGGTCGAAACGCCCGAGGTCGAACGTCTCGCGCATTGCCTCCACGCGGCGACGCCGGGTGCGCCGGTCGAGCCCGTACGCGCCGGCGAAGAACGCCAGATTCTGGTGCACCGAGAGGTCGCCGTAGAGCGAGAACTTCTGCGCCATGTAGCCGATGCGTCCGCGTGCCCGCGCGGCGGCGTGGCGCAGGTCGATGCCGGCGACGCGTCCCGAGCCGGCGCTGGGTTCGAGCAGCCCGCACAGCATCCGGAACGTGGTCGACTTGCCGGCGCCGTTGGACCCGAGCAGCCCGAAGATCTCGCCGCGCGGGATCGAGAACGTCATGTCCTGCGCGGCGACGAAGTCGCCGAAGCGGCGGGTGAGGCCTTCCGCCTCGATCACCGGCTCGTCCGTGGCGGCGGCGACGGTGCGCCAGCGTGCGGCGAGGGTGGAGCGGCCGCCGGGGCCGCCGCCGAGGGCGTCTACGTAGGCATCCTCGAAGCGCGGCGGCGCGGGCACCAGACGCGCCCCGGGGTCCGCCTCCGCGAGCATCGCCGCCACCCGGGTGTGGGCCGCTTCCGTATCATCGCCGCCGAGCAGCAGGCGGATGCGGGAGCCCTGAACCACGCCGTCGATCACGCCCGGCACCTCGAGCGCCCGGGAGAGCAGGGATCGCCGCCCGATGCCGAGGTCCGCGACCTGGCGCACGCGGCCTTCGACCCGCTCGGTCAGTGCCCCGGGCGGTCCTGCGTGGAGAACCTTGCCGGAGTCCAGCAGGATGACGTCGTCGCAGCGCTCCGCCTCGTCGAGATACGCCGTGGACCAGAGCACGGCGATGCGCTCGTCCGCCAGCGCACTCACCATCCGCCACAGCTCGCGGCGCGAGATCGGGTCCACGCCGACGCTGGGCTCGTCGAGCAGCAGCAGCTCCGGGGTGCGGATGAGCGCGCAGGCCAGACCGAGCTTTTGCTTCATGCCGCCGGAGAGGCGCCCCGCGAGGCGGGCGGTGAACGGGCCGAGGCCGGTGAACTCGAGCAGCCGCCGAAACGCGGGCCCGCGCGCCTCGCGGGGCAACCCACGCAGCCGGGCGTAGAGCACCAGGTTCTCGTGGACGCTCAGATCCTCGTACAGGCCGAAGCGCTGCGGCATGTAGCCGATGCGCGCGCGGACCGCTTCCGACTCCGCGATCGCGTCGTGGCCGAGGACCTGCACGCGCCCCGATTCCGGGCGCAGCAGCCCGGCGAGCAGACGCATGAGCGTGGTCTTGCCCGCGCCGTCCGGCCCGACGAGCCCGGTAATGCTGCCCGCCGGGATGTGTGCAGAGACGCCGTCGAGCGCGGGAGCGTCGGCGCCGGCGAAGCGATAGCTCGTCGCGTCCATCCACGCCACCGGGGAGCTGGCCGCCATGGCGTCAGCGGGCGCCGGCATCCGGCAGCTGCACCGTGACCGGCATGCCCTGGCGCAGCCCGTCGTCCGGGTCGCTCACCACCACCCGGAACCGGTAGACGAGCGCGGTCCTCAACTCGGGCGTCTGCACCGACTTCGGCGTGAACTCGGCCGTGGGCGAGACGAAGCCCACCCGGCCGATGTACGGCTCGTCCGGGCGCGAGTCGGTGTAGACCAAGGCACGCTGACCGGGGCTGACCCGGCCGAGGTTCGGCTCGCCGACGTAGCTGCGCACCCAGACCGGGCGGTCCACAGCCAGCGTGTAGACTGGCACGCCGGCCCCGACCACCGCACCCGGTTCGCGCACCCGGGTCAGGATCGTCCCGGACTCGGGCGCGTGGAGCCGGGCATCCGCCAGGGGGGTTTCCGCCGCGGCCACGCGCGCGCCCCCTGCCCTGACCGCGGCGCGCGCGGCCCGGATCTCCTCCTCGCGAAAGCCTTCCCTCGCCAGCTCGAGCGCCTCGCGCGCCGCCCGCAGGCGGGCCGCGGCAGCATCGCGCGCGGCCAACGCATCATCGAACGCCTGCCTGGAAACGGCGTTCCGCTCCAGCAGGTCCGCGTGACGCGCAAGCCCGCTTTCGCGGTTGGCCAGCGCCGCCTCCTGCTCCGCGACTTGCGCCCGGGCGCGTTCGATCTCCGAGGGCCGGGAGCCCGCGGTGAGCCTGGCGAGCTCGGCCTGCGCCCGCTCGTGCTCGGCACGCGCCACCGCCAGCTCGTCCTCGAACGGCCGGGGTTCGAGGCGGGCGAGCAGCTCCCCGCGTTCCACGCGGTCGCCCTCCTCCGGGGCGAGGCTCTCGACGCGACCGGGCAACCGGAAACCGAGCTCCACGGTCCGGACGTCGACGTTGCCGTAGAGGACCAACGCCTGGTCACCGTCTTCTTCCGGCGCCAGCCACACGTACCAGCCGACGCCGACCGCCGCGGCCAGGATCAGGAGCGCTGCCAGGAGTCGCTTCATCGCGTATGGGCCCGTTCACAGGTGACTGACCGGTCAGTTAGAGCCTATACTGGATACGGTCGATCAAACAATGGGTGAGAATGACCCGCTTCAACCGCAAAGCGTGAGCCGGAGAGACGCGTGGCCGGCAACAAACGGGAGGTCATCGTCGAGGCGGCGTTCGAAGCGTTCGCGGCGAACGGGTTCGCCGCCGCGCGGCTGGAGGACATCGCCGTCCGCGCGGGGGTCGCGAAGGGCACGCTGTACCTCTATTTCGACAACAAGGCCGCGTTGTTCGAGGCCGTGGTCCGGCACATGATCCTGCCGGTGGTGGAGCGCGCCGAAGGGTTGCTCACTCCTTCGCCCGAAGACGTTTCGGCAGAGACGCTGCTGCGGCGTCAGGTCCGGACCTTCTACCGCGAGGTGGCCGGTACCCGCCTCCGCGCCCTGCTGCGTCTGATGATCGCCGAGGGCGAGCGCTTCCCCGACCTGGCCGCTTTCTACCACCGCGAGGTGATCGCGCGGGTGCTCGACGTCTTCCGCCGCACCCTCGAGTACGGCGAGGCCCGCGGCGAGCTGCGCGCCACGCCGGCGCGCGAGTTTCCGCAGCTGGTGATTGCACCGTTGGTTCTCGCGGCCATCTGGAAGCTCACGTTCGACGCCGCCGCGCCCCTGGACGTGGAGGCCCTCTGCGACGCGCACCTGGACGTGCTGCTGGACGGCCTGCGCGCACCGGACGTGCCCGCTCGCTGACCCCGCGCCCGGTCACTGCCGCTGCGCCCAGCCGCTCAGGCACTCACCACCCGGTCGCGCCCTTCCGCCTTGGCTCGATACATGCGCTGGTCGGCGAGCGAAAGCAGCGCATCCAACCGGCGGCCGTCGTCGGGATACACGGCCGCTCCGATGCTGGCCGATAGGGGAATCCGCTCCCCGTCCACCCGGCACGGACTGTCGGCGATCTGGCGAAGCAGCCCTTGCGCGGCCGAGGCGGCGCCGGTCCGCGACGTCCCGGGCATCAGCAGGCAGAACTCCTCGCCGCCGATCCGGAAGGCCCAGTCGCCACCGCGCATTCGCCCGCGCAGCACCCGCGCCAGGTGCACCAGCACGTCGTCGCCCGCCTGGTGACCCCAGCGGTCGTTGATGTGCTTGAAGTGGTCCAGATCGAGCACCAGCAGGGCGAGCGGCTCGCCGGACCGCGCCCCGGCGCTCGCCAGCCGCTCGAATACCTCGTCGAGCTGCAGCCGATTGTTGACGCCGGTCAGCGGATCGGTGGTCGCCAGGGCGCGGAGCTGCTCGGTCTTCGCCTCGCGGTTGGATTCGTAGAGATGGATGAACGTCCAGACGGTGCCGTAGGAAAGCACCAAGTGCCCGAACGTCGGCTCGTTGATCATGTTCGGATTGCCGGCGAAGCGCCACAGGTAGATCGCCGCCGCGGTCAGCGTGAGCGGCACGGTGGCCAGGAATCCCAGCCGGCGTCCGAGCAGCGCGTAGAACAGCACCGGCAACACCATGACCCAGATGAACGCGGTGGGCGCGGTATCCGGACCCACGCAGCCCATCAGAACCACCACGATCAGCGGTATCAGAAACGCCACCGCCCGCCAGCGCGCGAACGGCCGGCGAACGGTCATCCACAGGAGGGCCAAGTCGACGACCATCATGACCAGTTCGGCGGAGCCGAGCAGGATCATGCCGCGCGGTAGATTGAGCAGGGCGAACCAGCCGCTCGCGAACACCGCGATGGTCAGCAGCACGATCAGATACGAACGGCGGTGATCCCAGGGGCGCTCGAGCGCGACGCGTCTACTGCCGGCACCCGGCCCGGGGCCGGTGTCCACGTACGATTGGTCCATGACGCCAAGATCCCCCTCCACGGCCGAGCACCCAAATTACACCACCATTCACGTCCGATTCACCGCCGGAGTCACGCTTCGGCATGCGCTATCGTGCCGCTGGCCCGATCCTTGCGCGCGAAACGCCTGGAGTATGCCTCCAGGGAGCGGCCATGCAGTTAGCGCAGTTCCTGCGGAACCACGTCGGGGTGCTCACCGACGACTGGATCGAGTTCGCCAAAGAGCTCAGACCGGCGGCGACCGGGTTGAGCTGGGTACAGCTCCGGAACTCCAGTGCCGACATCATTCGCAGCATCGTCGACGACATGGAGGTCGAGCTGTCGGAGGAGGAGCGGCGGCAGAAGTCGGAGAGCGTGGTCGCGCTCCAGACCCGCGAGATTCGCCGCTCCGCCCAGGAGCACGCGGCCCAGCGGCTCTCTGCGGGCTTCACTTTGAACCAGCTCATCTGGGAGTACCGGGCCCTGCGCGCCAACGTGGTACGCCGATGGCGCCGGGAGGTGGAGAACCCGGGGCCGGAGGCGTTCGACGATCTGACCCTGTTCGATGAGGCGCTGGATGAATCCCTCATCGAGGCGGTCGACTACTACAACAACCGCCTGGCCGACGCGCGCGAGCTGCTCAACGGCGTGCTCGGCCACGACCTTCGCAACCCGCTGGGCGCCATCGTCACCTCAGCGGAGATACTCGAGCAGGGCCGACTGCCGCCGGAGCAGCAGGATGCCGTCGTCGCCCGGATCCGCAGCAGCAGCACCCGCATGCGCGAGATGATCGACGACCTGCTGGACTTCACTCGCACCCGCCTGGGCACGAAGCTGCCCGTATCGCCCCGCGAAGCCGACCTCGGGGAGGTCTGCGAGCGGGTCACGGCGCAAGCCGCCGCCCAACACCCGCAGGCGGACCTGCGCCTGGAGCGCCACGGCGACCTCGCGGGCAGATGGGACGTCGCCCGCCTCGAGCAGATGCTCGGCAACGTCGTCGGCAACGCCATCCGGCACGCCGATCCCGGAACCGCGGTCACCGTGTCGGCGGAAGGCGAGGAGCAGTCGGTGCACGTACGGGTGAGCAACACCGGCGCCGTCATTCCGCCGGACGAGCAGCAGCGGATCTTCGACCCTCTGCGACGCGCCACCGGCGAGCAGGAATCCTCCCAGGCGGACGCCGACCATCTCGGGCTCGGGCTGTACATCGCGCTCAAGATCGCCGAGGCGCACAACGGCACCATCGACGTCGACTCGTCGAAGGGCCGCGGCACCACGTTCACCGTGCACCTGCCCAGACGCAAACCCGAAGGCTCCGAGACCGCCGGTGTGACCTAGGCCTGCCCCCCAACGCGGGCACCAAGGCACAGGCGCGGCCCGTTTTTGTTGCAAATGAGAATCGTTTTCGATGAAATGGCTCCGGAACCCCAATCCGGAGAACGCGACATGCCCCTTCCGAAGCCGCTCGTACGCGCCTTCAGCCTGGCCTGCCTGATGACTGTGCCGGCGGCGGGCGCCTTCGCCCATGGCGAGGTCGACGAAGCGACCCTGGCGGAGTTTCACCTGCATCTCGACGATTTTCGCGAGGAGGTGCACCACCTGATCGAGGAACTCGACCCCATCGTGGCAGCGCACCGTGACGGCGGGGCGGCGCCGGCCATGGCGGCCGAGCTCGTCGAGGAATGGGAGGAAGTCGGCGTGCACGGGGTCATCGAGGCCGAGGCCACGCCCATCTACCCCACCGTGTGGCAGGCGCTGGGCGCGCTCGAGGCCGCCGCCGGCGGTGAGCGCACCGCCGAGCTCGCCGCCGCCGCCGAGGAAGTGAAAGCGGCGCTCTGGCAAGGCTTCGGCGCCGTGCGCCTAGCGGCCAGTCAGGTGGAGAGCACCGCAACCGATACCGCCGCGGTCAGCGAATGACGCCCCGCGGCGACGCGCCTAGCTCACCCGCATGCGGCTGGCGGAGCGTTTCGAATCCCAATGGCTGCGGTTGGCGAAGTGCGGCGGCCGACTGCCGAGCGCCTCGGTCTCGAGCCAGAGGCGCTTGAGGTGCCGCACCAGGCCGCTGGCGCGGTCGTCCTCGTAGGCGGTGCGGCCGTGGAGGACGTGGTAGTTGTTGATGAACTGGATGTCCCCCGGACGCAGCTCCATGGCCACCTGATTCTCGGGCTCGTTGGCGATGTCCTCCACCGCCCCAAGCGCCTCGTCCTGCAGCGCCGTCAGCCGCGGCGCCTCCGGATGGCGCTGTGACGCACGGATATAGGGCGGAATGCAGCGCACGAACAGGCGCTCGTTCCACTCGGTGAAAACGGGCAGCGAATAATAGGGCGGCTGCCCTTCCCGCTCCTCGCCACGATAGTCGTACGGGAACGGCTCGTAGAGCACCGCCGCGAGATCCGGCCGTTCCCGCACCAGCCGGTTGTGAATGCGCACCGAGTTGGAAACGGTGGAAAGGCCGCCGGCGCGGCCGTTGGCGAGGCACATCAGACCCACCAGGTCGGAACCGTCGCAGTGAAACGGCAGCGCGGCGCCACCGATCTCGTAGCCCCTGACCGTGGGGTCGTTCGGATCCCGGGCGTGATCGGTGACGTCGCCGAGCACGTGCCCGTGCTTGTTCTGAGCCCAGGGGAGCCCGAGATGGGCGCCAATGCCCCAGTAGAGAAGCTCCATCTCGTCCACGCTGTAGGCGGCACGGTCGATGCCGCGCAGGCGGACGAAGCCGCGCCCGTTGATGAGCTCGTGCTCGATGCGGGCCAGGCGCGGCGCCAGGGTCGGCAGCGGAAAGTCCTCCCGGGCGAGCTCGAGCGGGTCGTCGGATTTCGCGAGGGCGTGGCGCAGCGCGCCATCGAGCTCGGCGAGCTCGGCATCGGTGAAGTGCTCCGTCCACAGCGCTTCGTCCGCGACCTCGGCCGCCGTCCACTCACACTCGGGTTCGAGAATACGCGGCGTCGTCATGATCCTTCCTCCGTTTCGGTCTCTGCTGAGTGTCGCGCCGGAAGCCGCCGGGATCAACGCGCCCCACCGCCGGCGGCGCGGGGCTGGGCGGCGTCGAGATCGCGCCGAACCGTCCTTCCGGCGAGCAGAAAATGCCCGCCGGCCCAGAAATAGGCCGCCGTGGAGAGCACGATCGCGTAGCGCAGGGACTCGTCGCCGAACGGCTCACGCAACAGATCGCTCACCACCCCGACCAGAAACGGCCCCAGCCCGAGGCCGACAATGTTGACCACGAACAGCAGGATGGCGGAGGCCAGCGCGCGCATGCGCATGGGCGCAAGATTCTGGATGGTGCCGAACGCCGGGCCGAGCCACAGCGAGTTCAGCAGGTAGGGCGTGACCAGAATCCCGATGGCCAGGTAGGGCCGATTGAGCACCAGGGCGACCAGAAAGAACGGGAACGCCGCCAGCACGCCGGCGGCCGGCAGCCAGGCGTAGACCCGCCGGTCGCGATACGCCAGGCGGTCGGCCAGGGCGCCCCCCACGAACGTCCCCACCGCGCTGGCCACCCCGAGCACCAGCCCGAACCAGGTGGCTGTCTCGCCCACGCCGAGGTCGTGCAGGCGGATGAAATACGCCGGCAACCACTGCCCCAGCCCGTAGCCCACGAACGACGTCAGCGCCCCACCCAGGGCCAGATGCGCGATGGTGCGGTTACCCAGCAGGGTGCGCAGGGTCTCGAGCAGCGCCGGCTGCTCCCCGGCGGCCGCGGCCCCGCCGGCGTCGGAGATCCCGCGCACGGGCTCGCGGATGGCGAACCGGAACACCAGTGCCAGCGCCACGCCGGGGGCGCCCACCAGAAAGAACGCCATCCGCCAGCCGTAGAACTCGGCGATCCAGCCGCCCGCGAGCAGGCCGAGGATACTCCCCACGGGGATGCCGAGCGCATAGATCGACAGCGCCGAGGCGCGACGCTCCGGGGGGAAATAATCGGCGATCAGCGAGTGCGCCGGCGGCGAGCAACCGGCCTCTCCTACGCCGACGCCGATGCGGGCCGCCAGCATCTGTCCGAAATTCTGCGCCAGGCCGCAGGCGGCCGTCATCCCGCTCCAGATCACCAGCGCCACCGAGATGATGGTGACCCGGTTGGCGCGATCCGCCAGACGCGCGATCGGAATGCCCAGCACCGTATAGAAGATGGCGAACGCGAGGCCGGTCATCAGGCCGATCTGGGTATCGCTGAGCCCGAGATCGATCTTTATGGGCTCCGCGAGAATGGTGACGATCTGGCGGTCGAGGAAATTGAAGATGTAGACGACGACCAGCATCGCCAGCACGAAGTTGCGGTAGCGCGGCGCCACCGTGGACGCCGCACCGGCGCCGGACGTCGTCTGCATGTCCCTCCCCTCGGCGTCGGGTACAGCCCCCCGGTCAGCGCTCCTTGACGAACTTCAACGTGAACCGGTCGCTCTCGCCGATGGCGCGGTACTCGGCCGCATCCTCGCCCTCCGGCACGTTCAGGTTCGGCGGCAGCGTCCACACCCCGTTCGGGTGGTCGGCGTCGTCTTTCGGGTTGGCGTTGATCTCCGAGCGTTCCGCGAGCGTGAAGCCCGCCTTCTCGGCGGCGGCGACCACCACGCTCTCCTGCACGTACCCCGTCGGCGCCCCCGGATCCTGCTCCCGGTCTTCCGGCAGCCGGTGGCCGACGACGCCGAACACCCCGCCGGCCTCGAGTACCTCGTAGGCGGCGGCAGCAACCGTGTGGAGTTGCCCGTCACTCATGAAGGTGTGAACGTTGCGGAACGTCAGCACCGCATCGGCGCTGCCGGGCTCGCCGAGCCGCATCAGGTCCGGCGGGTCGAACGGGATCACCTCGATCTCGCCGAAATCGCCGCTTTCCACGAAGCGTGCGACGTATCCCTCGTAGGCAGGGCGGTAGTAGCTCGGCGCATCCACGCGGTCGAGGTTGAAATGCGCGGCCACGAGCTTGCCCTCGTCGGCGAGATACGGAGCGAGGATGCCCGAGTACCAGCCGCCACCGGGGAACAGCTCCACCACGGTCATGTCCGGCTCGATGCCGAAGAACTCGAGCGTCTCATAGGGATGCCGGTACTCGTCCCGCGCCCGCTCCTCGGCAGTGCGATTGGGGTGGTCGATGGCGGCGCGCAGCGGATCGTCCGGCTCGGCCTGCGCGGACGCCGCGGCAATCAGGGCGGCAAGCGCCAGGGTGATGAATCTGCCCATGGTGATCCTCCTGATGTGTACGCAGGGTCCGCGCAGGATTGTGACACAGGAACGCGCGCGGTGGGTGAGATGTGCCAAAGCGCGCAACCCGCGCGAGGATCTATTCTCACGGCCGCAGATGCGTAACAAGTCACTAACAGGTCTCTTTACAGCCTCGACTAGCCTGGAATCCGGTACTCCATAGACACGAGAGGATAACCATGCATCAGCAGGACTCCAACGAAACCACCCCCAGTGAAGGAAGCCAACAACATCCCCTTCCCCTGCGCGTGGAACGTCGCCACGACGATGCACCTCTGATTCCGGTCCGAATTCTGAATGAATATACCTACTGCCCCAGACTCGCCTATCTCGAGTGGGTACAAAAGGAGTGGCGGGATACGGCCGATACGGTAGAGGGTCGGCACGTGCATCGACGCGTGGACCGGCCCAGCGGAAAGCTTCCAGACCCCGAGCAGCAGGATGAGGAGCTGACGCGACAGATTCGGTCAGTTGAACTGTCATCTCCGGCCTTGGACCTCACGGGAAAAATCGATCTTTTAGAGGTCCGGGACAACAAGGTGACCCCCGTAGACTACAAACGGTCAAAACGCCCCCACGTCTCCCGCCAGGTCTACGACCCGGAACGCGTGCAGCTATGCGCGCAGGGCCTACTGCTCGAGGCACACGGATACGAGTGTACGGAAGGCGTGATCTACTTCTCCGGGTCCCGAGAACGCGTGACGGTGTCGTTCGATGACGAACTACGACAACAGACCATCGAGGCGGCCCGCGAACTTCGCACGCTTGTTGAGTGCGGCCAGATTCCCCCACCACTCGAAGACAGCCCGAAGTGCCCGAAGTGCTCACTCGTGAGCATCTGCCTACCCGATGAGACGAACCTGCTGCGAGATCATTCCGAAAGCGTCCGCCCATTGAGCGTCAATCAAACTCGCTCCGTGCCGATATACGTACAAGCGAACGGCGCCAAAGTCGCCAAATCAGGCGAACGCCTCGCTATCACGATCGACGACTCGGATCCCACTCATGCGCGGCTGTCGGAAGTTTCTCAGCTCGTTCTCATGGGCAACGTATATGTAACGACGCCCACCTTGCACGAGCTCATGAAGCGCCAGATTCCAGTGTCGTGGCACTCCTATGGAGGATGGTTCATCGGCCACACCATCGGCACGGGCCACAACAACGTGGAACTCAGGTCGGCCCAGTATGCCGGCTCATTCGACGAGCAGGTATGCCTGAAATTGGCCCGCGGGTGGGTTCGAGCCAAGATCCGGAACTGCCGTACCCTCCTGCGGCGCAACCGCCGGGAGCCCGACGCCGAGATTCTGGACTCCGCCCTCAACGACCTGTCGCGGCTGGCCAATCAGGCTAACAGGGCTCGCAATACCGGCACTCTCCTCGGCATCGAAGGCGCGGCAGCCGCCAAGTATTTTCAAGCGTTCTCCTGCATGCTCAAGGACACGAAGAATGGAGAAATTGCGTTCGACGTATCCGGCCGCAATAGGCGGCCACCAACGGATCCGGTCAACGCCTTACTTTCTTTCGGCTACGCCATGCTGACGAGAACGTTCACCACAACGCTTTCCGCAACAGGGTTCGATGCGTATCGCGGTTTCTATCATCGGCCGCGGTTCGGAAGGCCGGCCCTGACGCTGGATATGATGGAACCGTTCCGGCCGCTCATCATCGACTCAACTGTGGTCACTGTAATCAACAACGGCGAGATTCAGCCGGATCACTTCATCCGTACCCCCGTCGGCACCAACCTGACGCCGGCAGGACGCAAAGCGTTTATAGCCGCTTTCGAGCGACCGATGGAGCAGGAGGTAACGCATCCCGTCTTCGGATACAAGGTGGATTATCGGCGACTACTGGAACTCCAGTCGCGGCTTCTGGGGCGCTTTCTACTCGGGGAGATTCCGGAGTACCCGGACTTCACAACACGCTGAAGGATGAAATCACCAAGGGAGGATTTAGCCATGGCCGCAGATGAAAGACTCTACTTCGTCGTATACGACATCTCGAATCCGAAGCGATGGCGAGGCGTTTTCAAGACCATGCACGGGTACGGGGAATGGGTACAGCTATCCGTCTTCCAATGCCGACTTTCCCCGATGCGGCACGCCGAACTGATAGCCGATCTTGACCTGCTGATCCACCACGACGAGGATCATGTAGTAATCGTGGATGTCGGCCAGGCGGACAACGTCGATCCAAAGATCGTGTCACTCGGGAAGAAGCCGTTCCGTCCAGTCGAGCGGGAACCCTTGGTCATCTAGCTGTAGCTGCTGGCCAGGTGCGAGCGCTCCATTGATGCATGCGAACCCCAGGAGCGCTCGCACCAAAAATGATCTTTTAAAATCAGATACTTAGCAGCTGGTAACAACCAAGCTCTCGCAAGTAGCTCCGGTGAAAGTTGGCTCTTACCATAACCGCTCGCAGGCGTTGGCTGAAAGCGGCGCCAAACAAGGGCTCCAGCGAGCGCTGTTCTCCGCGGCGTAATGCCGCGGCCTCATTGAAGCACGAACATGTGGATCACGTTCTGCCGACCGCTCATGGTTCTCCGCGGCGTAATGCCGCGGCCTCATTGAAGCATCGCGTCCAGGCCGCCTACGACCGATGGCTGGACGTTCTCCGCGGCGTAATGCCGCGGCCTCATTGAAGCGGCCACCAGCGCATCGCCGGGCG
>JBMCWS010000078.1:0-13259 GCA_048621375.1 Pseudomonadota bacterium
CTCATACCCTGGCGGCATATTACCGCGCCTCTCGAAACACGACCCTCGGAGATCGCTTTGGCCAACACCCCACAAGCCCGGAAACGCGTTCGACAAGCGGAGAAGCGGCGCAGCCACAACGCCAGCCAACGCTCCATGGTGCGGACTTACATCAAACGGGTTCAGTCGGCCATCGCGCGTGGCGATCACGAGGCGGCGAAGGCCGCGTATGACGAAGCGACCCCCGTCATCGACCGCATGGCGGTCCATGGCATCATGCACAAGAACAAGGCCGCTCGACACAAATCCCGCCTGAACGCCGCGATCAAGTCTCTGAAGAGCTGAGCGCACCCGCGAGCACCGCGAGATTGTCGCGGTGGACCAGCTCGGGCTCGAGGCTGTAGCCCAACCGCTTGCCGATATCGGCGCTGGCCGCGCCGGCCAGCCGCTCGGCTTCCTCGCTGGCGTAGTTCACCAGCCCCTGGGCGACCACCCGCCCTCGGGAATCCAGGCACCGCACCACGTCGCCCCGGTCGAACCGGCCGCGCACCGCCACCACGCCCACCGGCAGCAGGCTCACCCCCCGGCTGGTGATGGCTTCCACCGCGCCGGCATCGAGCACCAGATCGCCCTTGGCTCGTAGCTGGCCGGCGATCCAGCGCTTGCGTGCATCGAGCGGCAGAATGGAGGCCGACAGCATCGTCCCCACGGCTTCCCCCGCCAGGATCCGCGCCAGCACCGCCGGCTGCTGCCCGCCGGCGATCACCGTGTCGGCGCCGGAGCGGGCCGCGATGCGGGCCGCCTTGAGCTTGGTCACCATCCCGCCACGGCCGAGCTCCCCCGGACCTTCCCCCACCATGGCGTCCAGCCGCGGATCCACGGCATCGGCCCAATGCACCAGCGGGGCCCGGGGCTCGCGCCGCGGGTCCTGCTCGTAGAGACCGTTGGTATCGGTGAGGATGACCAGCAGATCCGCCTGCAGCAGATTCGATACCAGCGCCGCCAGCGTGTCGTTGTCGCCGAAGCGGATCTCGTCGGTGGCCACGGTGTCGTTCTCGTTGACGATGGGAATCACCCCGAGCTCCAGCAGACTGTTCAACGTGGCCCGCGCGTTCAGGTAACGCTGCCGATCGGCGAGATCCTCGTGGGTGAGCAGCACCATGGCGGTCTGCCGGCCATGGGACGCGAACGCCTGCTCGTAGGCTTCCACCAGCCCCATCTGCCCCACGGCCGCCGCGGCCTGCAGGCCGTGCACCGTCGACGGCCGCCGACTCAAACCCAGCCGCGCGACCCCTTCCGCCACGGCGCCGGACGACACCAGCAGGATCTGGCGATCGCCCGAGGCCAGTTGCTGAATCTCCTGGCACCAAGTGCGGATCCGATCCCGGGCCAGCCCGGTGATCGGATCGGTGAGCAGGGCACTGCCCACCTTGATCACGACCCGGCGGGCGCGGGCGAGCCGCTGGCGCTGTTGCTCCTCGGTGGCTTCCATGAGGTTCCTGAAGGCTACTCGCGGACGTAGACGACCTCGACCCCGTCGTCGTCATCGTCGTCGTCATCGCCGCCAGCGCGTCCGCGGCGCGGGCGTCCGGCCAACGCGCTTTTTAGCACATCTTCGCCGATTCGCGCCTCCAGCGCGGCCTCGGCCTCGGCGAACGCCGGCTCCTCCCGCAGGCGCCGCCGGTGCGCTTCCACGGCCGTCAGCAGCGCATCCACCAGGGCTTCGACACCTTCGCCGGTGACGGCGGAGATGGCGTGCACCGGTCGTTCCGGAAACGCCGCCCGCACTGCCGCCAGGCGCGCGTCGCGCGCCTCGGCATCGAGCAGGTCGATCTTGCTCAGCGCGATCCACACCGGCCGCTCCGCGAGCGCCGGGCTGTACGCTGCGAGCTCGCGCTCGATCACCTCGAGATTGCTCACGGGATCGGAACCGTCGAGGGGCTGCGCATCCACCAGGTGCAGCAGGATGCGCGTGCGGGCCAGATGCCGCAGGAATTGCACCCCGAGTCCGGCGCCTTCGGCGGCGCCTTCGATGAGCCCGGGAATGTCGGCCATCACCAGGCTGGCGTCGCCATGGCCCCGGACCACGCCGAGGCTCGGCACCACAGTGGTAAAAGGATAATCGGCGACCTTCGGCCGCGCCGCCGAGACGCGGCTGATCAGCGTGGACTTGCCGGCGTTCGGCAGGCCCAGCAGGCCCACGTCGGCGAGCAGCTTGAGCTGCAGGCGGAGCTGGCGAACCTCGCCGGGCTCGCCGGGCGTGGTATGGCGCGGCGCCCGGTTGGTGCTGGACTTGAAGCGGGTGTTGCCCAGCCCCCGGCGGCCGCCGCGGGCCACCACCAGTTCCTCCCCGGGCCGGGTGAGATCGCCCAGCGTCTCCAGGGTGTCCTCGTCAATGACGGAGGTGCCCACCGGGACACGCACACGGCACGCAGCGCCGCGCGCGCCGGTCTTGTTGCGCCCGCTTCCGGGCTCGCCGTGATCGGCGCGATAAAGGGGTTGGTAGCGGAAATCCACCAGAGTGTTCAGGGCTTCGTCGGCCACGAACACCACATCACCGCCGTCACCGCCGTCGCCGCCGTCCGGGCCACCCCGAGCCACGTACTTCTCGCGACGAAACGACAGGCAACCGTTACCGCCCTTGCCGGCCTCGACCCGAACGGTGGCTTCGTCGATGAATTGCATGGATCAGCTGTCGCCCAGGCGGTCGACAACTCGAACCTGTCGGCTGGCGGCCTTCAGCTTTCGATCGTCACGTACTTCCGCTGCTCCTTGCCGCGGGTGACGAACTTCACCCGTCCGTCCGCCGTGGCGAACAGCGTGTGATCCCGGCCGATACCGACGTTGGGCCCGGGATGGAAACGGGTGCCGCGCTGGCGGACCAGGATGTTTCCCGCCTTCACGACCTGGCCGCCGAACTTCTTCAAACCCAGGCGTTTCGATTCGGAGTCGCGACCGTTGCGGGTGCTGCCGCCTGCTTTCTTGTGTGCCATGGCGAATGCCTCCTCAGGCGTTGATACCGGTGATCTTTACCTCGGTGTACCACTGACGGTGGCCCTGGGTCCGCATGTAATCCTTCCGGCGCTTGAACTTGATGATGCGCAACTTCCGCCCGCGGTTGCTGCTCACCACCTCGCCGGTCACCCGGCCGCCGTTCACGTAGGGCGCGCCCACCGAGACGTTGTCACCATCGGCCACCAGCAGCACCTTGTCGAAGACCACTTCCTGGCCCGGCTCGGCGTCCAGCCGCTCGAGGCGCACCACTTCGCCTTCCGTCACCCGGTGCTGCTTGCCACCGCTCGAGAAAACCGCAAACATAATCTGTACTCCTGAACCGTCGCGGCCTGTACTACAATGCCGCGCAGGGCGCCCGTCCTTCGGGGAAATCGTCGTTCTCGCGCCGGAACCGGCGCAGCGAGCCCGAAGCGCCGTACACCGCCTGGACCGGCCGGCCCCTCGGCTTACCCCCCGGGAAATGCGGGGCTCGCGAAGGCGCGTAATTCTACGGACAAAGATATACGATTACAACGCGTCCGCCCCGGGCAGATGAACGAAGCGAAAACAGCTAAGATGCCCGGCATAGCTGGAAGGTCGAGGATGTCAGGACAACCCGCCATCGTTGCCGATACCGTCAGTAAAGCAGCCGCCCGTGACGGTGCGCTGGGTTCCGTGTACGCCCTCGTGGCGCGCGACTTCGCCGCCGTGAACGAGCTGATTCCCCGCCAGCTCACATCCGACGTGAACCTGGTGGAGGAGATCGGCCACCACATCATCGGTGGCGGCGGCAAGCGGCTGCGGCCGTTGCTGGTGTTGCTCGGCGCCAGGGCCTGCGGCTACGACGGCTCGGCCCACGTCCGCCTGGCGGCCATCATCGAGTTTCTCCATACCGCCACCCTGCTCCACGACGACGTGGTCGACCACTCCGATCGGCGTCGGGGCCGGGCCACCGCCAACGCCACCTGGGGCAACCCGCCGAGCGTGCTGGTGGGAGATTTCCTGTATTCGCGGGCGTTCCAGCTCATGGTGGAGCTCCAGGACATGGACATCATGGCCATTCTCTCCGATGCCACCAACACCATCGCCGAAGGCGAGGTCCTGCAACTCGCCAACGTGGGCAATGTCGCGCTCACCGAAAGTGAGTACCTGCGGGTGATCCGCTGCAAGACCGCCTTGCTGTTCCAGGCCGCCACTCACACCGCCGGGGTGCTGAGCAGCGACAACCCCGAGGAGATCCAGGCGCTCAAGCGCTTCGGCGTGCACTTCGGCATGGCCTATCAGCTCGTGGACGACTACCTCGACTACGCCGGCGACGCCGAGGTCATGGGCAAGAACGTGGGCGACGACCTCTCCGAGGGCAAGCTCACCCTGCCCCTCATCCACGCGCTGGCGCGCAGCGAGCCCGCCGGCGCCGTCATCATCCGCGACGCCCTCACCGCCCGCTCTACCGAACGGCTCGACGAAGTGTTGTCCGTGGTTCGCAGCTCCGGCGCCCTGGATTACGTTCAGCATGTGGCCCAGAGCGAGGGGGAGCGGGCCCGGGCGAGCCTCGAGAGCCTCGAGCCCAGCGCTTACCGCGAGGCGCTCGAGCGCCTGGTGGACTACTCCACTTCCCGCATCCGCTGACCGCACCGTGACCTCGAGGCGCCAGCCACCAGGGGGAGTCGCGCCGACCCCGGCGCGCGCCGTCGCGCTGGCACTGCTGCTCGCCGCAGGCACGGCGACAGGGCTCGACCTCGAACCGTGCGAGATCCGGGGCACCGGCGGCGTCGGCCTGGTCGCGGCACAATGCGGCCGACTCGAGGTTGCGGAAGACCCGGACGAGCCCGCCGGCCGGGTCATCGAGCTGTTCGTCGCGCGGGTGCCGGCCCTGGCCAAAGAGCCGCGCGACGATGCGCTCACCGTGATCAACGGCGGGCCCGGCGCCTCGTCGGTGTCCCTGTACGTCGACATGAAGGCCGCGTTCAGCGGCATTCGGCGCAACCGCGACATCGTTGTGGTGGATCAGCGGGGCACGGGAAGATCGGCGCCCCTCGACTGCCCCGAGATGCAGATCATGGGAGCCGCGCCGGCGCCCGGCGAGCTCGGCCGCGCCACCCGGCAGTGCCTGGAAGCCACCGAGCAGGACCCGCGCTTCTACACCACGAGCTTCGCGGTGGACGACCTCGAGCGGGTCCGCGAGGCGCTGGGGTACGCCGCCTGGAATCTCTACGGTGTCTCCTACGGCACCCGGGTCGCCCAGGAATATCTGCGACGCTACCCGGCGTCCGTGCGGACCGCGATCCTGGACGGGGTCGTGCCGCCGGACCAGGCGCTCGGTCCGGACCTCGCCGTGAACGCTCAGGCGACGCTGGACGCGCTGCTCGCGCGCTGTGCCGGCGACACCGCGTGCGCGGCGGCCTTTCCCGATCTCGAGGCGCAATTCCGCCGCCTCGCCCGGCGCCTCGAGGCCTCGCCGGTGGCGCTCACGCTGCCCCATCCCGTCACCGCGCGCCGACGAAGCATGAAACTGAGCTACGGCCACCTGGCGCTCACCGTGCGCATGTCGAGCTACGCGCCGGAGACCGCCGCGTTGATCCCGGTGATGATTCGCGAGGCGGTGGAACACGACAACTTCCGCCCCATCGCCAGCCAGGCGCTGCGCCTGGAGCACGAGCTGGCCGAGACCATGGCCTTCGGGATGCACAACAGCGTCGTCTGCAGCGAAGACGTGCCGTTCTACCCTGAGCCAGAGGTGCTGCGCGGGACACTGCGCGAGACGTATCTGGGCGCTGCCCAGGTCGAAGCTCTGCGCGCCATCTGCCGGGTCTGGCCCCGGGGGCGGCGGGAGCCCGCCGCGCGGGCGCCGTTGCGAGCGGAGCACCCGGTGCTGCTGCTGTCCGGCGAGCACGACCCCATCACTCCGCCGGCCTACGCGCGCCGCGCCGCGCAGACCCTGCCCAATAGCCGCCACCTGCTGGCCCCGGGACAGGGACACGGCGTGGTCGGCCGCGGCTGCATGCCGTGGCTGGTCTCCGGCTTCGTCGGCACCGCCGATCCCGCCGGCCTCGACCCCACCTGCCTGGAGCGCCTGGACAGCGACGCATTCTTCGTCGATCTCATGGGCCCGCCGCCGTGATCCGTGCCCGGGGCCTGATCAAGCATTTCGGCGACATCCGGGCCGTGGACGGCGTCGACTTCGATGCCCCGGACGGCCGGATCACCGGCATCCTCGGAGCGAACGGCGCGGGAAAATCCACCATCCTCCGCGTGCTCGCCACGGTGCTCCATCCCGACGCGGGACGGGCCTGGGTGGACGAGCACGACGTCGCCGCCGCACCTCAGGCGGTGCGCCGCAACATCGGCGTCCTGCCCCACGATGCCGGGCTGTACGGCCGGCTGACGGCACGCGAGAACGTCGCCTATTTCGCTGCGCTGCACGGCATGTCGCGACGGAAGATCGCCGCTCGCGTCGACGCCCTCACGGAACAGCTCGACATGGGGGAGTTCGCCGACCGGCGGGCGGCCGGGTTCTCCCAGGGCCAGCGCCTCAAGGTGGCGCTGGCGCGGGCACTGGTGCACGACCCGCGCACCGTGATTCTCGACGAGCCCAGCAACGGCCTGGACGTCATGGCCACCCGGGCGTTGCGCGGCATCATCCGCGGTCTCCGTGCCGAGGGCCGCTGCGTGGTCTTCTCGAGCCACGTGATGCAGGAAGTCGCCGCCCTGTGTGATCAGGTGGTGATCGTCGCGCACGGCCGGGTGCCGTTCGCCGGGACCCTGGGCGCGTTGCGCCAGCGGGCCGGGGAGACCGACCTCGAGGATGCATTCGTACACCTGGCGGCGCTCCCGGCATGACGGCGTTTCGCGTGGTTCTCGTCAAGGAGTGCCTCGACAACCTGCGCGACCGGCGCACGCTGCTGGCGTCGTCCTCGCTGGCGCTGCTCGGCCCGGCGCTGTTCCTGGGACTCATGGCATTCATGATCGACACCACCCTGGGGGAGGCGCGGGAAGCCTTCCGCCTGGCCGTGGTCGGCAGCGAGCACGCGCCCGGGCTCATGCGGCATCTGCGCCGTCAGAACGTGACGCTGGCCCCGGTCGAGCTCCCCGACCCCCATGGCGCCGTGGCCGCTGGTGACGAGGATCTGGTGCTGGTGATCGACGCGGGCTTTCCCGAGCGCTACCGCGCCGGCGAGGTGGCATCGCTGGCGCTGATCCACGACAGCGCGCGTATGGGGGGCGCGCAGCGGAACTTCCAGCGGGCCCGGCAGATGATCCGCGACTACGCCCGCAAGCTGGGGGTGCTGCGGCTGCAGCTTCGCGGGGTGGATCCCGCCCTGCTGACGCCGCTACGGGTGGCGCCGGTAGATACCGCCACCCCCGCCGCCCGGGCGCTGACGATTCTGGCGACCCTGCCGTACCTGCTGGTGCTGGTGATCTTCATGGGCGGCTTCTACCTGGCCATCGACGCCACGGCGGGCGAGCGCGAGCATGGCTCTCTCGAGCCCCTGCTGTGTCAGCCGGCATCGCGCACGGCCCTGGTGCTGGGCAAGATCGCCGCCGCCAGCGTCTTCAGCGCCGCGTCTGTGGTGCTGTTCCTGGTGAGCCTGAGCGCATTCCTGCCCCTGGTGCCGCTGCACCGGGCCGGCATGTCGCTGAAGCTGGGAATGGCCGAGGGGCTCGGCATCTTCGCCATCGCGGTGCCCCTCATCCTGCTCGGCGCCGCCATGCTCACGGCGGTGGCATCGTTCGCCCGCAGCTACAAGGAAGCCCAGACCTATCTGACGGTGGTGATCCTGGTGCCGACGCTGCCGCTCATCGTCACCCAACTGCTCGATTTCGAGACCACCACGGCGCTGATGGCGGTGCCGAGCCTGAGCCAGGCGAGCCTGATCACCCGCCTCATCGAGGGGGAGGCTCTGCCGTGGCATCACGTGCTGATCGCATCCGCCACCACGGCGTCGACGGCGGCGGTCTTCGCTGGGGTCGCAGTGGCACTGTACCGGCGCGAGCGCATACTCGCGTGACGCCGGAGAGAAGGTGGTCGGAGCAGCAGGATTCGAACCTGCGGCCTCGTCGTCCCGAACGACGCGCTCTACCAAGCTGAGCTATGCTCCGAAGGCGGCGTAGTGTACTCAGCGTCGCCGCCATGGTCCAGACCGCGCCGGGCCCGGCTTTTGTGACCTGCTTGGACGCCAAGCATGATCCGAAGCAACAAACTGCCTGCTCCCCAACTACCGGACGTGACGACGATGGCCGAAGGGCCGTACAGCAGTAATCAGGAGTACGCCGGGAGCTGGCGCAACATCGTCCTCGGGCGGGTATTCACCCACGACGGCGCCATGCATTTCGTGCTGGAAGTCGATGAAAGTACCGGGCTCTGCCGCGTCAGCCGCCGCTGCGGGAGCCGCACCCGGGTCGTCTACATGCCCATCGAACAGGTGGTGACGCACGTCAAAGACGAGCCCTGACGCGCCGCCGGACCGGCGCCGGCGCTTTACCCACCCACGCCGAACCGCCAGCATCGCACCTGCATGGAACCGGCGCTGCCGCCGCGGCGTGTAGAGGATACATGAGTCGAAACTTCATTCGGTTGCGTCGCGCCACCCAGGCATCGCGCTTCGACGCGTTGCTGCGTCCCCACCTGCGGCTGCTGTACCGGGTGGCCTACCGCTATACCGGTTCCCGGGAGGATGCGGAGGATCTGGTTCAGGAGCTGCTCACCAAGCTCTACCCGCGCACCGCAGAGCTCGAGCAGATCCACGACCTTCGGCCCTGGCTCCTGCGGTCGCTGTACAACCTGTTCATCGATCAGGTGCGGAAAGCGCAGCGCACGCTGCCGACGACGAGCGAAGACGCGGATGCCACCGCTAACGCCGCATCCGCGGACGCGGACGATGCCGGACGCATGGAGCTGGGCGACGCGCTGCAAGCCGCCATCGCCCGCCTGAGCCCCGAGCATCGCGCGGTGGTGATGCTGCATCTGGTGGAGGGCTACGCCCTTTCGGAGCTGGCACAGCTGCTCGACGTGCGGATCGGGACTCTGAAATCCCGGCTCCACCGGGCCAAACGCCAGTTGCGCACCGCCCTTCGCTCCATGGAACCCGATTCCTCACACAAGCGTGTAGGTACACATGAACTGCAACCGACTCCGCAGCGCACTGGCAGTTAGCGAGCTCCGCCTCGACGAGCTGAGCGGGCCCTGTCTGTGGCATCTGAGAACCTGTGACATGTGCCGTCACTGGTACGAAGACCGCCGGCTGGAGCAGGCGTTGACCGACGCCGTTCCGGATCCGGGGCCGGGCTTCGAGGATCGCGTCCTGCGCCGGGCGGTGGCCGCCTCCCGCGAAGCGGCGCCGCGCTCCTGGCGCCGCCCGGCCGGCATCGCCACCGCCGCACTGGCCACCGTCCTGGCGCTGGCCGCGCTGCTGGGCGAGCCCTGGTCGGCCGCGGCCCCCGAGCCAAAACCCCGGATGGTGAACGTGGTGATCGACGCCAAGGAGAACCGCCGCGACGCGCTGGTCACTGTCGAGCTCGCCGACGACCTGGAGCTGGCGGGCTACTCGGATCAGCGCCGGATTCAGTGGCGCACCGACCTGGCGAAGGGCAAGAACCTGCTGGCGCTTCCGGTCCGGGCCCGATCCGGTGCGCAGGGGGACATTCGGGTGGCCTTGTCGTACCAGGGGGGAGCGGCGACGCAGATGCGCATCCCGTTCGGCTCGGGATGAGCGCTAGACTTGGCAGCGACGATCGAAGGAGAGAGCAATGCGGACGCGCGCGCATTCCGGCGTCATCGGCCTTCTGGCCACACTGACACTGGCGCCGGCCTGGGCCGAGGACACAGCCCCGGCGCAGGCCGATACCATGATGGTCGTGGCGGAAGACGCCGTGCCGGACGACATCGTGGAGGTGATCGAGCTTCCGGAACCGCCCCCGGAAGCCGCCACCGGGAGCGCTGCCTCGGGCCGTCCGGGGGACGGTGAGGCAACTGCCGGGCGCGCCCGGGACCACGGCCGCGCCTTCGGGCGGGCGCGTGCGGATGCCGCGCGAGCCGGCGATGGCCACCGCGATGCCGCGGAGATGGGCGCCGCGGCCGAGGAGGCCCGGGCCGATGCAGCCGGGGCCGCCGAGGAAGCCCGCCGCAACGCCACCGACGCGAGCGACGCCATGCGCAACGCCCCACGCGAGGTGGAACGGCCGGACGTGCCGGAGCGTTCCGAGCCACCGGGCAAGCGCTGATCTCCCCCACCGGAATCCGCCGGTCGACATGCGGCGGGTTTCGGGTCCCGCGGCTCACCCGGTTATACTGCGGCGCCGCTCCACTGGCACCGAGTACGCATGCGCATTCGCTTCTGGATCGGCCTGGTCGGCGCCGGGCTGATCGGTTCCATGCCGGCGATCGCCCGGGAAGACGCCTTTCCCGCCGGACTCACTGCCGCCCGAGCGGGGGAGTTCGAGTCGGCTCTCGAGCACTTTCAAGCCGCCCGGCGCTCGGGCACGGACAGCCCGGCACTGGACTACAACCTGGGCGTGGTGCATTTCCGCCTGGGAAATCTGGATCAGGCCCGCGAGGCCTTTCTCCGGCTCACCCGAGTCAGCGGCTGGCGGCCGCTGGCCTACTACAACCTCGGACTCGTCGCCGAGCGACGCGAGGAAGCACAGGCAGCGCAACCCCACTTTCGCCGCGCCGCCGAGCTGGCCGACTCCGCCAAGCTGCGCCGCCTGGCGCAGCGCAAGCTCCAGCCGGAAGCGGACGGCCGGTCGGCGCCACCGCGGCGCTGGCGCGGCTTTGCCTCCGTGGCCGCCGGATACGACGACAACGTGGCGCTCACCAACGATCGCGTGCTGGACGCGGCCAGCGACGAGGGCGACGTGCTCGGCGAGTTCCTGACCGCAATCCGCCGGCCCGTGTCGGCCGACGGCGGGTGGTCGGTCGCAGCAGGCGGCTACTACCGGGCCCACGGCGCCGCGAGCGACTTCGACTTCGGCGCGATTTCAGCGGCGCTGCGCTGGCGCGCCGCCGACCGGACCGGCGCAACCGAAGGCTGGTCGTGGTCCACTTCGCTCCGCACCGCCGCCCAGTTCGCCGGCGGACGCTCCTACGCCCAGATCGCCACCCACCGGCTCGAGCTCACGCAGCGCTTCGATTCACTGACCCTGCGCAGCCGCAACGACCTCAGCTATGTCTCCGGCAGCAATCCGTACGACTTCGTGACCGGGTGGCGGAACCGGACACGGCTGTCGCTGATCCGGTACGGCGCCGGGGCACGCTTCCGGCTGGGCTACCAGCTCGAGCTGAACGACCGCCGGGATTTCGCCGCCGGCGACGTGTTCCTCAGCTATTCGCCCGAGCGCCACCGGGTATTCGCGAGTATCCGCGCAGACGCCACCGAGCGCGTCGGCCTCGAGGCCCGGGCGGCGCTGCGCGCGAGCGATTTCCGCGACGACAACCGCTACCTGGCGGACGACGGCACGCTGGTTCGGGCCCCGCGCGACCAGGACACGGTGACCGCGGGCCTACGGGCCGATTACCGGCTGGCTCCCGGCTGGCGCCTGTGGTCGGAGTACCGGTACCGCCACAGCGACTCCCCCATCCGCCGTTATCGCTACGCCGCCCACCGCCTGCTCATCGGGCTCGAGACCAGCTTCTGATGTGCCGGGACGTGAACGGGCGCACGTTTTCCATGGAACCATTGCGGTGGACTCGTCGTTCCCTTGGGGAACCCCGCAACGGAGGAACGATATGAAGCTTTCCACCCGATGGACCCGGCCCGCCGCAAGTGCCGCCTCTCTGGTGCTGCTCGCGGCCTGCGGCGGCGGCGGGAGCAGCAGCAGCGACGTGAGCGAGACCAGCGACGGCACCCTGAGCCTCGCCATCACCGACGCGCCCGTGGACAACGCCAGCGAAGTCTGGGTGCAGTTCACCGGCGTGCGCGTCAAGCCCTCCGACGGCCCGGCCATCGAAGTGGACTTCGACAGCCCCATGGAGGTGGATCTGCTCGAGCTCACCGGTGAGAACAGCGCCCAGCTCCTGAACGAAGAACCGCTGCCGGCCGGCAGCTACGAATGGATCGCTCTGGACGTCGAGGACACCAATTCCTACGTGGTGGACGACATGGGGCAGACCACGGATGTGCGCATACCCAGCGGCGACCAGCAAGGGCTGCGGCTGGTGAGCGGGCTGACGATCACCGCGGGTCAGCACAGCCAGTTCATCATCGACTGGGATCTGCGCAAAGCGCTCACCAACCCCGTTGGTCAATCCGGCTATTTCCTGCGCCCGGCGCTTCGCATCACCGACCTCACTGAGCACGGCAGCATCGCCGGCACCGTGGCGGACGGCCTGGTGATGGACGACGCCTGCGTCAATGACCTCGCCGAGGACCGCGGCAACCTGGTCTACGTGTTCGAGGGCGCCGATGCGGATCCCGTGGACATCGACGGCGAGGACCCCGAGCCGCTGACCACCGCCACCGTCGCAGCGGACGATCAGGCGGCCGGCGCCTACACCTTCGAGGCCGCCTTTCTGGCACCGGGCGAGTACACGGTGGCCTTCACCTGCCAGGGGCTGAATGACGACCCGGAGCGCAACGACATCGACGACGCCGAGGTGGCGTTCGAATTCTCAGCGACCCGCACGGCCGAGGTCGTGAACGACGAGACCGCCGAGGTCACGATCGAGTGACCCGGCCCCCGGCAGTCTCCGCAGACGCCGGGGGCACCGCCCCCGGCGAGCCCCGGGGGCGTCACACGCCCATGGTCTTGTGTCGGGAATCGAGCACGGCGGTCAGCGCCTGATCGACGATGTCGAATCCTTCCCGCAGCAGATCCTCGTCGATCACCAGCGGCGGCAGGAACTTCAGCACCTGATCGTCGGCGCCGGCGGTCTCGATGATCAGGCCGCGCTCGAAAGCCGCCTTCGAAGTATCGCCGGCCACGCCCGGCTGCGGCAGCTCCAACCCCCAGACCATGCCCAGCCCCCGCACGCGGGGACTGAGCTCCGCGTGTTTCTCGGCGAGACGGTTGAGCTCGCTCTCCATGATCTCGCCCTTGTGCTCGACCGCCCGGGCGAAATCCTCGTTGTCCCAGTGCTCGAGCGCCTTCTCGGAAGCCACGAACGCGAGATTGTTGCCCCGGAACGTGCCGGTGTGCTCCCCGGGCTGCCACTGATCGAGCTCCTGGCGGAAGAACAGCATCGCCAGCGGCAGGCCGCCGCCGATGGATTTCGACACCGTCACCATGTCGGGTGTGATACCGGCACGCTCGAAGCTGAAGAACGTCCCGGTGCGGCCGCTGCCCACCTG
>JBMCWS010000079.1:0-13250 GCA_048621375.1 Pseudomonadota bacterium
CGGCGAAGCAGACGTCGGCGAAGAAGACACGGGCCAGGAAGAAATCCTGACGCCGCTGCCGGGGCAGCGGCCGCTGCCCCGGCCGTGGCTCAGAGAAGACCTCGGAACGGGATGACGGTGACCCGGGCGCCCACGGGGAGGTCCGGGCTTTCTTTGGGGATACGGATCAGGCAGTCCGCGCGAGCGAAGCTCGACAAGCGGTTCGAGCTCTGGTCCCCCGAGCTGCTGACCTCCAGCCGTCCGTCGCGGTATGTGAGGCATCCACGCTGGAACTCCTCCCGGCCGGGCGCGTGACGAAGGGGTTGCCGCAGGGTCGCGGGCACCATCAATGGCGGGGACGGCCAGGCCCCGCACCAGCGCTCGAGCGCCGGTTTGAGCAGCATCAGCGCGGTGACGATACTGGAAACCGGATTTCCCGGCAGGCCGAAGAAGGCGGCTTTCCGGAGGCGGCCGTAGGCCAGTGGCTTGCCCGGCTTGAGGTTCAGCTACCACAGCCGTAGATGGCCGATTTCATCTACCACGCCGCGAACCCAGTCGGCATCGCCGACGGAGACACCGCCGCTGGTGACCACCACGTCGCAGCTCGTATCGGCGTATTCGAGCGTCTTCCGGATCGCCTCTCGGCTGTCGTCCACAATCCCCAGATCCTCCACGTCGACGGGCAAATGGGCCAGCAGGGTCCGCAGCGCATGGCGATTGGCGTCGAAGATCCGGCCCGGGCCGAGGTGGTCCCCCGGCTCCGTCAGCTCGTCGCCAGTGGAGAAGATGGCCACGAGCGGACGCCGGTGAACCGTGACGGCGCTGATACCGCAGGCGGCCAGCCAGGCGGTATCAAACTCGCCGAGGCGGTGTCCGGCGTCGAACAGGCAGGAACCCGCGGCGACGTCGTGGGCGATCGGACGCACGTTCTGGCCTGCCGCGACCGGCTCGGAGACGACGACCTCATCGCCGCGCCGCACGCAGTCCTCCTGGATCACCACGGCGTCGAGCCCCTCGGGCATCGCGGCTCCGGTGAAGATGCGCACGCAGGTGCCGGGCGGGACGACGCCCTCCAGCGGATGGCCAGCGTAGCTGACGCCCGCGACGTGCAGGCGGTACGGGGGCTCCCCGGCCACGTCCCGGCTACGCAGGGCGTACCCGTCCATGGCGGAGGCCGGAAACGGGGGGAGGCTCAAGGGCGCCTCGACGGCGCGCCCGAGCACGCGCCCGACTGCCTCGTCGGTGGCCACGATTTCGTGGCCACCGACCGGTTCCGTGTCGGCCAGAATCGCGCGGCGGGCATCGTCCAGGTCGATTCGGGTGTCAGTCACGGGTCGATTCGCCTCTGACCGGTCACTCGGATAACATCGTCGAATGACGACACTGCTTGCCGTGGAGACGTCCGGACCGCTGTGCTCACTGGCCATCCGCGCATCCGGCCGCTGGTTCGAGGATACACAGAACGTCGAGCGCCTGCACAATCAGGTCGTGCTCGCCAACCTCGATGCGCTGGCGCGCGCGGCCGGTGTGCACCCGCGTGCATTCGACGCCGTGGCGTTCGGTGCCGGGCCAGGGTCGTTCACCGGCGTGCGAATTGCCGCGGCCGTGGCCCAGGGCGTGGCGTTCGCCTGTGGCGCGAGGGTCGCACCAATCTCGTCGTCCCGGGCGCTGGCGGCGACAGCCGCAGCGCGTCACGGCAGATGCGGATATCTGGCCGTTACCCGGTCGCGCCGCGACGCGTATTATCTGGCCGGGTACAGCCCCGACGGCGGGAACGTCCCCGAGCAGCGTCTCGACGACCGCTTGCATCAGGGCACGTTCGCGCCCGATTGGTTGAAGGTGGACGAGTGGGTGGGCATCGGCCAGCGCCCGCCGTGGTGGCCGACGCGGGTCCGGTTCATCGACGATGTGGCGGTGACGGCGCGGGTGGTGGGCGAGCTGGCGCTCCACGCATTGGAGCGCGGGCAGGGCCTCGGGCCCGCGGCGGCGCTGCCGCGCTACGTCCAGGGGGATTCTCCCTGGCGCCCGGCGGGAACGTGAGCCCGGAGCCGCACACGCCCCATCTCTATTTTCGTCCGGAGGCGGCCGCGCTGGCGGGGCTCTGGCGCGAGCGGTTCGTTCTCGAGGAGCGGGAGTCCCCGCCCGTCGGAGGTGAGGGCTTCTACATCTGGGCCGCCGCCGACCACCTCGAGTTGCGCCGTCGTGGCGCCAGCGACCGTGCTGCGGCGGGTGCCTGGGTGTCCTGCGACGAGATCCGTCGGCGCGCGGGCCGGCGCAGCGACCTCGCGAAGGCGTGCGGGGCGGGAGCCGGCCGCGCGCCGCGTGTCCTCGACGTCATGGGCGGGTGGGGCGTCGACGGACTCGAGCTCGCGTTTCGGGGTTGTCCGGTCACGCTGATCGAGCGGGACCCCAGGCTGCACGCCTTGCAGCACGACCTCATTCGCCGTCTCGGGGTGGAAGCGAGCGCGCGGCTCGACGACGGTTACCGGGTTCTGCGGAATTCCCCGGCCTGCGACGTCGTTTACCTCGATCCCATGTTTCCCGAGCGGGGCAAGCGCGCGTTACCGGGCAAACGCATGCAGTTTCTGGCGGAGCTTTCGGCAGCGGACCATCGGCCGCTGGAACAGTGGCTGCAGGCAGCCGTTGCGACGGCGCGAATGCGGGTGGTCGTGAAGCGGCGGCTGAAGGATCCCACCTGCGCGCCGCCGCACTGGCAGATCCGGGGCCGCACCGTACGCTACGACGTTTACCGTGGCGAAGCCGGCGCGAGACAGTATTCCTGACGCACGGCGAAACGGAAATCCGGGTCGATCACACCTTCCGCTGCTTTCAGAACGTCCTCCACCATCGGATCCCACACCAGGGTACCGTGCTCGTGCTCGGCGGCGACCCGATTCTCGACGAGGGCATCGACGAAGCGGTGAAACAGCCGGGCGTCGAAAAACTCCGGCGCGTTCAGCCCGTACAGGCGTGACATCTTGCGCGCGACATCATGGCTGCGTTTGAGAAGCGAGTCCCGGGTGTGGACGCCTTGGCCGGCCTGGTGCAGCAGCGCGACGACGATGTACAGTCGCTCCAGCGTGGGCATGATGATGCGAGCGAGGAGGCGCAGGCGATGGTGCTCCGGGACTCCGGCCGGGGCCCCCAGGTAGCCGCCATCGGACGTGCGCACCAGCAGCCCGACGGCTACCAGGTGGTCGAGCCAGCGGGGCACCGCGTCCACGGACTCGGGCGTTTGCAGCTCGTCGGCAATGTAGGGAAATACGGTGCGCGTCATGCGCAGGAGCGCATCCACGCCGGCCGGGCGGCGGCGATTCCGGATCAGGCACGCCAGCAGTGCCGGTAGCGCCAGAACGTGCGTGATGTTGTTCCGGTACCAGGTCATCAGCACTGCGGTGAACGGACCGTGGCTCAGGATGTCGCCATCTTCGAGGGGCTCTCGGCTCAGCATGCCCAGGGACTCGACGTGGTTGACCATCTCCTGCGGCGAGCTTCTCGGCAGGGTGTAGTCGTGATGCGGCGCGTCCCGGCGCAGGAGCTCGAGATAGCATTCGAGCTGCGCCACCATGGTGCGTTCCTCGACGGCGAACCTCGGCATGCTGAGCGTCACGAGTGCCGCCAGGTTCATGGCGTTTACCGTGGCGCTGGCATTGATCCGGTTCATCACCTCGCGGCCGAGCTGGGGGGCCAGGGCGGCGGCATCGACGCGTGGAGCCGAGCCGCCTTGCTCCGAGAGCCATTGGCCGACGCGCAAGGGCTCACCGATCTTGACGTCTACGGCGCCGAAGCTCTGGCGGACCAGGCGAAGGCTGCGCACCACGTCCGCCAGTGACTCCCGCTTTTTCTGTCCACCCTGAAGCTCGTCGAGGTAGCTGCCGCCTTCCACCAGCTTCTCGTAGCCCACGTACACCGGTACCAGAGCCAGCGGGCGCGGCACGCCCCGTTGATGATGCTCGAGCGTCATCTTCAGAAGCCCGAGCCGGGCCGGGAGCAGTCGTCCGGTGCGGGTACGGCCGCCCTCGGGGAAGAACTCCACGCTGTGGCCGCGGCGGTACACCTGGTAGAGGTACTCGGAAAAGACCGCGGCGTAGAGTGGATCGTCGCGAAAGCTGCGGCGCATGAAGAAGGCGCCACCGCGGCGCAGGATGCTGCCGAGAACCGGCTGATTCAGATTGTCCCCCGCGGCGATGTGCGGAATCATCAAGCCGTGCTGGAACAGCAGGTACGAAAGCAGCAGGTAATCCAGGTGGCTGCGGTGTGACGGTACGTAGACGAGGGTGTGCGTGTCGGCGAGCTCGAGCAGTCGCTCGTGGCCGTGAAAGCGCACCCCCTGATAAATGCGGTTCCAGAACCAGCGAAGCAGGTGCTCGAGGACGCGAACGGTGGGGTACGAGAGGTTCGAGGCGATCTCGCGCGCGTAGCCGCGTGCCCGGCGCTCGGCGTGCGCACGCGCCGTGGGGTCGCCTTGCCGCTCGATCTCGGCGCGTACGCCCCGGCTGCGGAGAATACGTTGCACCAGCGTGCGCTGATGAGAGAGATCCGGGCCCATGGTTGCGACCCGCTGATTGCGCAGACGCACCCGCAGCAGGCGCGCCGCCCGACGTACCAGCCGCTGACTGTCGCGCTCGCCCGAGGAAACGTCCCGCAGGAGCAGGGGTTGGCCGAAGTGTACGACGATGTCCCTGCGCGACACGATCAGATTCACCAGTCGCTTCAGGCGTGAGGTCACGGCCCGGTTCTCGGAGAACAACACGCGGAACAGGGACCCTTCCCGGTTGGGTGCCCGCCCCCAGTAGATGCCGACGGGAACGAGCGCGCCCGGAACGGCGTGCGGGCTCTCTGCCACCTGTTCCATCAGATCCACCATGCGGCGGGAGTAGCTGGACATGGTATTGCGTCGCAACCAGCCGTGCGCAGCACGGCGGAGAAAGAAGAAGCGCCGTTGCTCGTGAATGTCGCCCTGAACCAAGGGGGCGAGCGGGCTCGGCAACCCCATCTCGGCGGTCGCGAGGTCGAGAACGATGAGATCGGAGAGAGAGCGGGTTTCCAGCACGTACAGCAAAGGCGCGGGCGCGTCGTGTTCGCCGCCCGCACAGGCGGTCAGTTGCTCGGCGCCCATACCGGCGATACGCGGCTCGATGATCGCGGCGATGACGCGACGGTTGGTTCGATAGGCGATGCGCTTCAGCCGTTCCAGCATGATGGCGGGAGATCGGCCGTTCAGGGACGCCCCTCGAACAGCTCTTCCGGGTCGACGTCGCCGCTGCGCCCGCGTATTTCCACCTTCCAGACGTCGTCGTACTTGCGATCGGTGGCCTGATTCGCGTCGCCCTTGTTCCGGATCACGGTGGGCCGCAGGAACACCAGCAGGTTGCGCTTGGTGTGGTCGGTGCTGGTGGAGCGGAACAGCCGACCGAGAACCGGGATGTCTCCCAGCAGTGGCACCTTGCGGACGGTATCGTTGATATCGTCCTGGATAAGCCCGCCGAGGACGATGGTCTGGCGATCGTCGGCGAGGATGGTGTTCTCCACCGTGCGTTTCGAGGTCACGACGTCGGAGAACGTGTCCTGGCCGACGGGGCTCTCGGTGACGTTGGTAATCTCGAGCGCGACTTCGAGGCTGACGGCCTTGTCTTCGTGGATGTGCGGCGTGACGGTGAGCTGCAGGCCCACGTCTTCACGCTGGATCGTGGTGAACGGATTCTCCGCGCCTTCGCCGGTGGTGGTATAGGTGCCGGTGCGAAACGGTACCTCGTTGCCGACCACGATCTTGGCCTCCTGGTTGTCCAGCGTGAGAATGCTGGGGGTCGAGAGCAGGTTGGCGTCCGAGCTGGTGGCCAGAGCGCGGACGACCGCGCCAAAGGAGAAGTCCCCGGCATCGATGCGCGCGGCCGCCGCGGTGGGGCTGTCCAGCGCTGCCACACCCGAGAGAACGTCCACCTCGCCGTCCTCGCCGACGATGTTGCCCAGCAGGCTGGAGATGATGCCGTCCAGGCTCGTGGTGATCAGGGGAGCCGTGTCGCCGCTCTCGTCCACGGCTGCCATCTCGACGCCGATCTCGGAGGTATCGGTCACCGAGATCTCCACGATGGCGGCCTCGATGAGCACCTGGGTGCGGCGGATATCGAGGCGATCGAGGATGTCCTCCACCTCGCGCATCACCCCCGGATCGCCCCGTACCACGATGGCATTGAGGCTCTCGTCGGCGCGAACCAGGGTCTCGGGTCTCGGCGCTTCGTCCTCGGCTTGTTCCTGGGCCTCCGTGAGCATGCCCTCGAGCAACTCGGCGACCCTGGCGGCGTCGGCGAAGCGCAGGTAGATGACCTGGGTACCGCCCGTGACGGTGGCGGGCTTGTCGAGCTTCTCGACCAGGGTGAGGATCTCGCCCAGGGGGTCCGGCTTGCCGCGGAGTACCAGTGAATTGTTGCGCTCGTTGGCGACGACCTGGATCGTCTGCGGGCCGCTGGCATCGGCGCCGAGCTGGTCCGGCGCCATGACCTCGAGCATGGAGACGACGTTGCCTACGTACGCTTCCTCGAGCGGTACCACCACGACGTCCTCGTCGTCGGCCACGTCGATCTGATCGATGATCCGCACCAGCCGTTCGATGTTGTCCGCGTGGTCGCTGATGATCACGACGTTCGGGGTCTCCACCGCCGCGATGTGCCCGTACTGGGGGATCAGCGGGCGGAGAATCTTGACCAGCTCCGCCGATTGCGTGTTCTGCGCCGAGATCACGCGGGTTACCAGCTCCTCCGGTGCCGGTTCGTCGAGGTCGCCCTCCGCGCCCGGGCTCTGCTTGGCGTTCTGCATCTGCTGGATGCGTATCACGCCGCCCGACGGCACCGCGGTCCAGTTGTGGACCCGCAGCACCGAGAGAAACAGCTCGTAGACCCCCTCCGTCGTCATCGGTGTGCTGGAAATGACGGTGACGTTCCCCTGGATTCGCGGGTCGACCACGAACGTCCTGCCGGTGATCTCCGCGACCTGGGCGACGAACTCGCTCAGCTCGGCATTCTGGATGTTGATGGTCCAGGTTTCTTCGTCCTCGGCGTGGACGGGCGCCGGGGCGCCGGCCGCCGCGAGGATCAGCAGCGCGGCCAGGAGGGCCGGCCACGCCCGCGGGTTCGGGATTGCGGCGTGCGGTGTGGTCATTGTGGTAGCGATGCGGTCACGAAGAACCGCCGTCCTCCCCGCTGTACCTCGATTCGCGCCGAGCCCTGCGACAGCACGTCGTCCAGCTCCTGGCGGTCCTGCTGTAGATCCCCCACGGGACGGCCGTTGACGGAAAGTATGACATCGCCCCGCTGTAAGCCAGTTTGACGGAGGTATGGGGAGTCGGCAAGCTCATCGACCCGATAGCCTTCGGCCTGACCTTCGTTGACCGGTGAGACCCCGAGCTCCTCGAGCGCCTGCTGCGGATCCTCGTCGAGGCGTTGACGGTAGTCGTCGACGACCTGACGCACCTCCTCCGCCTCCATCGGCGGTGGCCCGTCGTTGCCTGCCTCCGGCTGATCCGCCGGGGGCGGCGGCTGGAAGTCGTCCTCGGCGGCAGTGCCGGATTCGCCGTTGCCGTCCGGCGGCGCCGGCCCAGCGCCGCCGCCCTCGCTGCCGGAACGGGCAGCGAGGTCGTTGGAGCTCGTGGGGAAGCGCAACGATTCCTGCATTCCGGCGCGGCGCAGCACCACATGGGTGGCACGGACTTCCGTCAGCGTGGCATTTCCGGGGAGCTCATCGCCCACCGTGTACAGCAGGCCCGGCTTGCCGCTCTGGGCGATGATGGCGGCAGAGTCCTCGGGATCCTCCGCTACGAAGACGCCATGGAGCTCGAGCGGCAGCCGGGTGGCCACCGCCGGTGCCGATGCGTCGCCGTCGTCGCCGTCGCCGTCGCCGTCGCCGCGGAATTCTCCGAAGAGGTTGCCGGCGAGGATACGGTTCAGGTCCACTGAGCGGGCGGACGATGCTTCCCTTTGCGTCGCGCTTTCGGACGCCGGGCCGGTCGGCGGGGGCGACAGAAAGTAGAGCACGCTGGTGGCGAGCGTATAGGCGATGGCCGCCACGAGCAGCCAGCGAGCGGGCCGGGCGAGTTTTGCTGCGAGATCATGCACTGGCATCGTCCATGGGTGCGCCGCGATCGGCGGCCGCCTGATCCTAGAAAAGTTGCTGCTCGACCTCCAGCACCACTTTGTGATCGGGGTCGGTGCCGGGCCAGGGATTACCGGTCAGCCGGGTCATCATCTTGGTGACACCGATCCAGACGAAACCATTCTCGCGCATCTCGGCGCGGAGCAGCGGCGTTTGCCCGTCCAGAGGGTACACCACGGCCTCCAGGCCGTCCCCGAGGTATGCCACCAGCGGCGGCAGGCGGCTGGATTGCTCACGGCCGGACAGCCGGTAGTGCACGGCGCCACCGGCCCAGCCGACGCTGCCGCCGGCGGTGCCGGTGGCGCCGCCGGCGCCGTAAGGGGCCACCACGGCCACGTCCTCGATGGTAAGGGGGCCGGAGATGACGATGTCGTAGGGGGCCAGCCAGCGGTTGACGAATGCCGCCCCGGCGCGGCCGTCGAGCTCCGCGCTGCCGCCGCGAAAGCCGAAGCGCACCGTCCCGAGTACCTCGTGGTCCGGCCCGGAGAGATCGACGTGATAGCCGAGCCCGCCCTGGAGCAGGACCGCCGGGCGAAACCGCCAGTCGAGGCGACCGGCGGCATTGTCTGCCACGTAGACCCGCGCGCTGCCGTTCCACACCGTTCCGCGGGTCTCGAGCAGTTCCACCTGCTGTGGCAGCCAGGGTCGCACCAGGCTCGCCGGGGCGAACGTCACGCAGAACGCCACGAACAGAGCCGCGCCGATGGCGATTGTCCTGATCACCCTGACGCGAGCAGCACGCGCTCGAGCACGCCCCGATAGAGGGCTTCCAGGGGTTCCAGGTCGGCCAGGGCCACGCGTTCGTTCACCTTGTGGATGGTCGCGTTGCAGGGACCCAGCTCCACCACGTGACAACCGGTGGGGGCGATGAATCGGCCGTCGGAGGTGCCGCCGGAGGTCGAAAGCTCGGGCTCGATGCCGGTCACCTCGCGAACGCTCGCCCTGACGGCCTCGATGAGCGGGCCCTCCGGCGTGAGAAACGGCTCTCCGGACAGTGACCAGGCCAGATCATAGCGCAGGCCGTGTCGGTTCAGGATCTCCTCCACCCGGGCTTGCAGGGACCCGGCGGTCTGCTCGGTGCAGAAGCGGAAATTGAAGTCCACCCGGAGCGACCCCGGGATGACGTTGTTGGCGCCGGTGCCGGCGGCAATCCCGGCGATCTGGAAGCTGGTGGGCGGGAAGCGCTCGTTGCCGTCGTCCCAGCGGGTGCGGATCAGTTCCGCGAGCGCCGGCGCCGCCTGGTGGATGGGGTTCTCTGCCAGATCCGGATAGGCCACGTGGCCCTGAGTGCCAAGCACCTCGAGCGCGCCGTTCAACGATCCCCGGCGCCCGATCCGAACGGTGTCGCCCAGCCTGCGGGCGGAGGAAGGTTCGCCCACCAGGCAGTAATCCGGGCGGACGCCTTCCTCCTCGAGGGTCGCGACCACCGCGCGGGTACCGTCGACCGCCGGGCCTTCCTCGTCACTCGTGATCAGGAACGCGACCTGGCCTTCGTGGTCTGGATGGGCGGCCACGAATCGCTCGCAGGCGACCACCATGGCGGCGAGACTCGCTTTCATGTCCGCCGCGCCACGACCATAGAGATAGCCCTCCCGCTCCGTGGGCTCGAAGGGGGGCGAGTGCCACTGCGACTCCGGCCCGGTGGGCACGACGTCGGTGTGTCCGGCGAACACGAACAACGGCCCGCGGGACGAGCCCCGGGTTGCCCAGAGATTGCTGACCCCGCCGAAGGGCATGCCCCGGCAGACGAAGCCGAGCGCTTCCAGGCGCTGCCGCAGCAGCGTCTGACAGCCACGATCCTCGGGGGTGATGCTGGCCCGGCGCATCAGCTCGCGCGTGAGCTCGAGCACCGGATTGTCGGCGTCGCCGCGCATGCTCAGTTGTGGGCGTGCAACGCCTCGTTCAGCTCGATGGCGCGGCGGTTGGTCCGG
Source organism: Pseudomonadota bacterium (assembly GCA_048621375.1). Lineage (GTDB taxonomy): Bacteria > Pseudomonadota > Gammaproteobacteria > Pseudomonadales > Azotimanducaceae > UBA7803. Next base: position 10,056 of record JBMCWS010000079.1, read on the forward strand.
CACTCGATCTGACCGTTGGCGCTGTTGCGAATGAACAGCATGTCGGAACCGCCAGCGAGCTCGCGGGCTTTGACGAACTTGACCACTTCGCCGTGCTCATCGACCACGGCCACCGGGGTACCGGCCGTGATGTAGAGACCGGCCTCGATGGTGCAGCGGTCGCCCAGCGGGATACCGGTGCCGCCGTTGGCGCCGATGAGACAATTGTTGCCGATGGTGATCCTGATGCCCCCGCCCCCGGACAGGGTGCCCATGGTGCTCGAGCTGCCGCCGAGATCGCTGTTGGCGCCCACGACCACGCCCTGGGAGACGCGGCCTTCCAGCATGTTCGGGCCCATGGCGCCGGCATTGAAGTTCACGAAACCCTCGTGCATGACGGTGGTGCCTTCGCCGAGGTACGCGCCGAGCCGGATACGCGCCGCATCCGCGATCCTCACCCCGGATGGCACGACGTAATTGGTCATGCGCGGAAACTTGTCGACGCTCGTCACCTCGAGATGCTCGTCCTGCAGGCGCGCGGCCACGAGGGCCGCGTCGAGCTCGGCGGGGTCCACCGGTCCGCGGGAGGTCCACGCCACGTTGGGCAGGTGGGCGAAGATGCCTTCGAGGTTCAACGTGTTGGGCAATGCCAGCCGGTGCGACAGCAGGTGAAGCTTGAGATACGCCGCCTCGATGCTCTCGATGGGGGCGTCCGAGTCGAGCCGCACGGCGCGCAGTGGCCGGTCGGCCTCGAGCATCTGCCGGTAGCGTGCGATCTGGGGCGTGAGGTTGGCGTCGGCATCGGCGAGCTCGCGCACGAAGGCGCTGAGGACCTCCGGGAGTACGTCGCTCGCGCCGGCGTCGAAGTGGCGGGCGATCACCCGCGCGGCTTCCGGCGCGGGCGACTTCAGCGGCGCCGGAAAGTAACAGTCCAGTGTCTGCCCGCTGGAGTTCCCGCGGGTGACGCCGACAGCGAAGGCGAATACTTCGTCGGTCATGGGTGGCTCCTCGAATCGGCGACGAACACTATCATGATAGACTCCGGCGTTCAGCCACCAAGCCGTCGGCTGTCAGCTTTCGCCCAGAGGGCCCTTCCTGCATTCGGTGAAGACGCAGGAACAGCCCGCAGACGCCTGGAACCCGCGTCACCTTGGAATTCCGCGACAGCCCTCCGGCTGATAGCTGACAGCTGATGGCTGATGACTCACCTGACCCATTCTGCGATGGTCCGCGCGGCCGCGATGCAGTCCGCCTCCGGCGCCACCCACGCGACGCGCACGTAACCCTTTCCGGGGTTGGGGCCGCCGGCCTCGCGGCCGAGGTAGGTGCCCGGCAGCACGGTGATGTTGCGCGCCGCGAAGAGGTCCCGGGCGAATACTTCGTCGTCTTTCGGTGTCCGAATCCAGTGATAGAAGCCGCCCCGGGGGGCGTGAAAATCGAGCACCGGGGCGAGGATGGGGGTCACCGCCCGGAACTTGCGGCGATAGGCGGCGCGGTTCTCGCGGACGTGGTCCTCGTCGCGCCAGGCGGCCGCGCTGGCGCGCTGCACGTGCTCGGGCAGGGCGCAGCCTTCGTAGGTGCGGTACTGGAAGTACGGGGCCAGGATGTCCGGATCCCCCGCCACGAAACCGGAGCGCAATCCTGGCAAGTTCGAGCGCTTGCTCAGGCTGTGAAAGACCACGCAGCGCTGGAAGTCCGGGTAGCCGGCGTCCACGGCTGCCTCGAGCAGACCGACGGGCGGCGCGGCATCGTCGAAGTAGAGTTCCGAGTAGCACTCGTCGGCGGCGATGACGAAATCGTGGTGGTGGGCCAGCTCCACCAGCCGGACGAGGGTGGCGCGATCGAGCGTCGTGCCCGTGGGGTTGCCCGGCGAGCACAGGTAGAGCAACTCGCAGCGGTCCCAGACGGCATCGGGGACGGCGTCGTAGTCCGGAACGAAGCCGGTATCGGCATGGCAGTCGACGAAGTAGGGGGCTGCTCCCCGTAACAATACCGCGCCCTCGTAGATCTGGTAGAAGGGGTTGGGCAGAATCGCGACCGCGTCCGGGGTGCCGGAGAGGACGGCCTGGCCGAACGAGAACAATGCCTCCCGCGTGCCGGCCACCGGGAGCACGTGGCGCTCCGGGTCGGCATTCACGGCGAAGCGGAACCGGAGCCACGCCGCGATGGCGTCGCGCAGCTCGGCGCTGCCCCGGGTGGCGGGATAGGCGGCGAGGTCGCGACGGAGCCCGTCCTGCTCACTCAGCAGATCGATCACGAGCTCCGGCGGCGGATGCTTCGGCTCTCCGATGGAGAGCAGGACGGGTGGATAAGCCGGTGGCGGCTCGATGCCTGCCTTCAGTGCGTCGAGGCGCTGGAACGGGTATGGCTGCAGTTGGCGGAGACTCGGGTTCATGGGCACGTGGCGCGAAACGAGCAGAGGATTCCAGCGCAATGCGCGCGTTATTACAACAGCCAGTGCACCGGCAGCCGGCCGATGATCCGTACGGTGAGGCGCTGTAGAAAGGTGGTGCCCGGCTCGCGGGCATGGGTGATTACCCTGCCGTCCCGCCGTTCCTGCCAGATCAGGGCGCCGTCGCGCAGCAGCGGGCGGTAGGCGCCGCGGGCGTTGTCGGTAAAGGCCGCGTGCAGCCGTTGCGCGAGCTCGGTGCTCTCGATCACCAACCCCATCTCGGTATTGAGAAACATCGAGCGGGGGTCGAAGTTGAACGATCCGACGTAGAGCACGTTGCCGTCGACGGCGAACACCTTGGCGTGGAGGCTGGTGCTCGAGGAACCGGCGATTCCCAGGTCGGCGCGGCGGTCCGCGGCCGCCGACCCGGGACGCAGCTCGAACAGCTCGACGCCGGCTCGAAGCAGCCGAATGCGGTACTTGGCGTAGCCCGCGTGGACGGGCGCCACATCGGTGGCTTCGAGCGAGTTGGTGAACACCCGGATCTCGACACCGCGCTGCTCCAGCTCGGCGAGCTCTGCGACCATGCGCGGACCGGGTACGAAGTAGGCCGAGACGATGTCGAGCCGGGCGCCGGGCGAGCCCACCAGCTCGGAGAGGCGGGAGAACATGAGCTGGTTTCTCGGGAGCCGCCCCCGTGCCTTGTGGGGATCGTCGATCACCAATCGGGCCGGCACCCACGAAAACGGCAAAGTCCCTGTGCGCAGGCGCGGCACGATGTCGGCGCTCTCCGGAGACGCCGGGTGCGTTCGTACCTCCCGCAC
>JBMCWS010000080.1:0-13198 GCA_048621375.1 Pseudomonadota bacterium
TGACCGTTCCGCGAGCCGCTGCACCTCGTCCGCCACCACGGCGAAGCCGCGCCCGGCATCGCCGGCCATGGAAGCCTGGATCGCCGCGTTCAGCGAGAGAATGTTGGTCTGATCCGCAATGTCGTTGATGAGCGACACGATGTCGCCGATCTCCTGGCTCGATTCCCCCAGCCGCTTGATGCGCTTGGACGTTTCCTGGATCTGGCTGCGAATGGAATCCATGCCGGTGATGGTGTCCTGCACCACGTCGGCACCTTTGTTGGCGATCTCCACCGCACGGTCGGCCACCGCCGCGGATTCCGCCGCATTGGAGGAGACGTTGTCGATGGACACGGCCATCTCGTTGATCGCCTGGGATGCGGCACCGATCTCCTTGGCCTGATTTTCCGCCGCGGAGGCGAGGTCGCTCGCGGTGGTCTCGGTTTCCGAGGCCGCCTTCGCGACCTGCACCGAGAGATGGTTGATGTTCGATACCAGGCCGCGCATCTGATCGATGGCGAAGTTGATCGAGTCGGCGATGGCCCCGGTGAAGTTCTCCGTCACCGAGGCGTGAATCGACAGGTCCCCCTCGGCCAGGTCGGCGATCTCGTCGAGCAGCTGCAGAATGGCGGCCTGATTCCGGTCGTTCTGCGCCGCCTGCTCCGCGAGCTGCTTGCGCGTGTCGCGAATCATCAGTGCGGCGATGCCCGCCACCAGGACGATCCCCGCCACCGCAAACAGCAACGCGGTGTTGTCGGCGGCCGCGGTGGCGCCGGTGATCATCGACCAGGCCATTCCAGCGATGGTCCCGACCAGCAGAACCATCATCACGATGAGCAATGGCGAGAATTTTCCTGATTTCATATCCCTGTGATCCGTCTAGTTGGTCGTTTGTGCAACGTCGAGAAACTTCTCGTCGCGCAGAATCGACTTCAGTTGCGCATCATAAAAGACGCGGCCTCCATGCCTGAAAGCACCACGCACGTAGGGGGCCAGCGCCCCCAGGGTTTCGCCGGAAACCTCCTCGAGGTCGTCCTCGAGGAAGTGCTGGATGCCGAGGGACTGCTCCACCAGCAGCCCCGCCGCCATGGCGTCGTCCTCCACCACCAGGACCCGCCATTGGGCCAGGGGCAGGGTGGGCGCCATGCCGAGGAATTCGTGCAGATCGATGATGGGAACGAGGCGGCCGCGAATGTTGGCCACCCCCAGCACCCAGCGCTTCACGCCGGGTAGCGCCGCCACCCTGGGGAGCTTCAGCACCTCGCTGACCTCGCCGATGGCCGACACGAGCTTGAGACCCGCTACCTGGAATCCCATGCCCTGCCACTCCGGACGCAGGTCTTCCTTGAGCGGAAGCGGCGCCGCGTGACGCAGCGCGGCCGCCTCCAGGGCGCGCAGTTCCTCCAGAGCCTGGGCGGCGGTCACGGTCTCAGTCTCCCAGGACCTGGTTGACCGCAGCGACCAGGGTGCGGTCGTCCACGGGCTTGGTGAGATAGCCGCACGCCCCCTGGCGCTCGCCCCAGACGCGATCGGCGTCCTGGCTCTTGGAGGAGACGATGATCACCGGGATGTGCCCGGTGTCGTTGCCGCGGGTGAGCTGCCGGGTGGCTTGAAAGCCGTTGACCCCCGGCATCACCACATCCATGAGGATGACGTCCGGCTGCTCCGCGCTGGCCAGGCTGATGCCGTCGGTGCCGCTGGCGGCGGTGAGTACCTGATGCCCCTGTCGGGCGAGAACGTTGACGAAGTGATGGGTCTCCGCGGGAGAATCATCGACCACAAGAATCCGTGCCATGACGTCCGGGACCTCTCGATTCAATGTACCAGTGTGCGGATCGTGCCCAGCAGCTCTTCCTTGCTGAAGGGCTTGGTGATGTAGCGGTCGGACCCCACGATGCGTCCCTTGGCCTTGTCGAACAGGCCGTCCTTGCTCGAGAGCATCACCACCGGGGTGGTCTTGAACTCGCTGTTGTTCTTGACCAGCGCGCAGGTCTGGTAGCCGTCCAGGCGCGGCATCATGATGTCGACGAGAATGATCTCCGGCCGGGAATCGGCGATCTTCGCCAGAGCGTCGAAGCCATCCGTGGCGGTAATCACGTCGCAGCCTTCCCTGGTGAGCAGATTCTCAGCACTGCGACGAATCGTCTTGCTGTCGTCGATCACCAGGACCTTGACCCCTCGAAGATCCTCTTCCATGACTGTTTTCCATGCTCCAGCGTTTAGCGCGTTGTTGCCTTGCAGGGGCGCGCAGCGGCCGCCCTTGTATCACGGTTGCGACGAGCCGATCCATTCACCGCGTCGAGATAAGGGAATTACGTCTCACTCCAGTTGCCGCAACCCACCCATCCCGGTAGTTTAGCCGCCAGGCAACGATCACGGACGCTCCCATGGCCACTTCCGGCAGCGACGATTCCGCGACGCGCTCCTCCGCGGCCCGCTCCGGCCGGTCCGCAGTGCGGGTCGCCTTCGTCATGGACCCGCTCGAGAGCCTGTCCCTCGGTAAAGATAGCACCCTGGCCATGATTCGCGCGGCCGAGCGGCGCGGTTGGGAGATTTTCTTCCTCGGCCAGGGCGATCTGCTGCTCCGCGATGGCGAGGTGCGCGGCCTGCTGCATCCGATGCGATTGCTCGGCCGCTTCGCGGAAACCCTGGACCCGGCGGACGCCGGGGAACGCTGGTTCGAGCTCGGGGTCGCTGTGGAGACGCCCCTCGACCAGCTCGACGTGATCATGATGCGCAAGGATCCCCCGTTCGACATGGAGTACGTCTACACGACGTACTTCCTCGAACGCGCGGAGGCCCGGGGCACGCTGGTGGTGAACCGCCCCGCGAGCCTCCGGGACTGCAACGAGAAATTCTTCGCCACCGCCTTTCCGCAATGCTGCCCGCCACTGGTGGTGAGCCGGCGCACGGACATCCTGCGGGAGTTTCACCAGGCGCACCGCAACGTGGTGTTCAAGCGCCTCGACGGCATGGGCGGCGAATCGGTGTTCCGCATGATGGCGGACGATCCCAACCTGGGCGTGGTCCTCGAGACCCTCACCCGGGGCGGGCGCGAGCAGATCATGGGCCAGAAGTACCTGCCCGAGATCGCGGAAGGCGACAAGCGGATACTGCTCGTCGACGGCGAGCCGGTGCCGTACGCGCTGGCGCGCATTCCCATGGCCGGCGAATCCCGCGGCAACCTCGCCGCCGGCGGCACGGGGGTGGGGCGCCCGCTCACCGACCGCGACCGCTGGATCGCCGCGCAGGTGGGCCCGGAGCTCAAGCGCCGGGATCTGCTGTTCGTCGGCATCGACGTCATCGGCGACTATCTGACCGAAGTGAACGTCACTTGTCCTACGTGCATTCGGGAACTCGATGCGCAGTTTTCCCTGGACATCGGCGGTATGCTGATGGATGCGGTCGAGGCCAGGCTGGCGAACGGCTCCTGAACCGTCGGCCGCCGCGGGGATCAAACCGGTATGGCCGCCATCAGCATCACACCCAGAGACCGACTCGGCTTCACGCTGTTTCTCGCCGCGTCCCTGCACGCGGCGGTGATTCTAGGGGTGGGGTTCACCGCCGACCGCGAGCCGCCGACCCCCACCATCGAAGTGACCCTGGCCCAGCACAGCGACCGCGAGGCACCCGAGAACGCCGATTTCATCGCCCAGGCCGACCAGAAAGGCAGTGGCGCGGCGGATGAGATCCGCGAGACCACCACCGAGCACCAGTCCGATTTCCGGGCCGATGCCGTACGGCCCATCGTCCCGGAGCCCGTCCCGCAGCTCGAGCCGGAGCCGCGCCGGCACCAGGAGGTGGTCACGACCGTGACCCGTCAGGAGGAGCAGAGCACCGAGGAAGCGGTGGACCCGGTGGAGGAGGCGACGCCCGCGCCCAGCGTGACCTCCCGGTCCTACGAGGACCTGGCCCGGGAGATCGCCAGCCTGGAGGCGAGGATCGCCGAGGAACGCCAGACCACGGCCAACGAGCCGCGGGTGAAACGGCTCACCAGCGTCTCCACCCGTTCCGCCGCCGAAGCCGCCTATCTCAACGCCTGGCGGCAGAAGGTCGAGCGGGTGGGCAATGCCAACTATCCGGCAGGCGGGATATCCGGCAACCTGCGCATGCTGGTGGTGCTCCGGCACGACGGCTCCCTCGAGGAGGTACGGCTGCTGGATTCGTCGGGCCACGAGGTGCTCGACGAGGCGGCGTTGCGTATCGTACGCATGGCCGCGCCGTACCAGGACTTCCCGGTGGAGATGCGCAAGAAGTACGATCGCCTGGAAATCATCCGCACCTGGCAATTCTCCAGATCGGGAGCCCGAGTTGACACCTGAGCAAAGCCTGAAGAATCAGTTCCTGCTGGCCATGCCCGGCCTGTCCGGCAGCTATTTCGGCGATACCCTCACGTATCTGTGCGAGCACAACGCCGACGGCGCCATGGGACTGGTCATCAACCGGCCGAGCGAGCTCTCGCTGGTGGAATTGCTGTCTCAGCTCGGCATGCAGGCCAGCGACATCGCAGCCGAGGTACCGGTCATGGACGGCGGGCCGGTGGCGCGCGACCGCGGCTTCATCCTGCATACCGACGACGAGCGCTTCGACGCCTCCCTCGAGCTGGGCAACGGGTTGATGCTCACCGCCGCCCGGGAAGTGCTGGAAGCCATCGCCGCAGGCGCGGGCCCCCGGCAGTATCTGGTGGCTCTCGGCTACGCCGGCTGGGACGCCGGCCAGCTCGAGGAAGAGCTCAAGGACAACGCCTGGCTCACTTGTCCCGCCAGCCCCGCGGTGGTGTTCGACGAGCCGTTCGACACCCGGGTCGCCAAGGCCGCGGAAGCGCTCGGCATCGATTTCCGTCTGATGTCCGGCCAGGCCGGCCACGCCTGAGCCGGCTCCGGGCACCGGCATGAGCCCTGGCGCCGCCGGCTACGTGCTCGCCTTCGACTACGGCGAACGCCACATCGGCGTGGCGGTGGGGCAGACGGTCACCGCCACGGCCAACCCGCTGACTACCCTGAGGGCCCGCAACGGCAGGCCCGACTGGAACGTGGTGGCGCGCCTGGTGCGCGAATGGCGGCCGGTGCTGCTCGTGGTGGGGCTGCCGCTGAACATGGACGACACCGAGAGCGACATGTCCGCCCGGGCCACGGCCTTCGCCCGGGACCTCGAGCGCCGCACCGGGGTCGCCACCCGCCTGGTGGACGAGCGCCTGACGACCCGGGCCGCGCGGGAACAGGACCCGGATCGCGCACACGAGTTGGCGGCGGTGCTCATCGCGGAAAGCGCGATGAACGAGCCGTAGCACCTGCTACCTTCGGAAGGCGACACCCGTATCGTCGTCTTCTTCGAGCGACAGGCCGTCCACCGCCGCCATGGGGTCCTTGTCGGCGTCGGCACCCAGCTTGATCATGAGGCGCAGGTCGTTGGGCGAGTCCGCGTGGGCAATGGCCGATTCGTAGGTGATCTCGCCGTCGCTGTAGAGCTTGTAGAGCGCCTGGTCGAAGGTCTGCATCCCCTGCTCGGTGGATTTGGACATGAGCTCTTTGAGCAGGTGCACGTCGCCTTTGCGGATGTGGTCCGCCATCAGCGGCGTATTGATGAGCACCTCGATGGCCGCGCGGCGGCCCTGGCCGTCCACGGTGGGCACGAGCTGCTGCGCCACCATCGCCTTCAGATTCAACGACAGGTCCATCCACACCTGATCGTGGCGATCGCTGGGGAAGAAATGGATGATCCGGTCGAGGGCCTGGTTGGCATTGTTGGCGTGCAAGGTACACAGGCACAGGTGCCCGGTCTCCGCGAACGCCACCGCGTGCTCCATGGTCTCCCGGGTGCGCACCTCGCCGATCATGATGACGTCCGGCGCCTGACGCAGGGTGTTCTTCAGCGCCACCTCGAAACTGTCGGTGTCCACCCCCACCTCACGCTGGGTGACGATGCAGCCCTGGTGCTGGTGGATGAACTCGATGGGATCCTCGATGCTGATGATGTGACCGGAGGAATTGGCGTTGCGGTGGCCGATCATGGCCGCCAGCGACGTCGACTTGCCGGTGCCCGTGGCGCCCACGAAGATGATCAGACCACGCTTGGTCATGGCCAGCTCCTCGATCACCGGCGGGAGCTGCAGGTCCGACACACGGGGAATGTTCACCTCGATGCGGCGCAGCACCATGCCCACCAGGTTGCGCTGATAGAACGCGCTCACGCGGAAGCGGCCGAGACCGGCGGTATTGATGGCGAAGTTGCACTCCCGGTCGCGGAGGAAAATCTCCTGTTGTTCCTGGTTCATCACCCCGAGGACGAGGTCCCGGGCCTGCTCGGGTGCCAGGTCGTTCTTGCCGGCGCCATAGAGCTTGCCGTTGATCTTCAGCATCGGCGGCTTGCCGGCGGTGACGAACATGTCGGAGGCGCCTTTCTCCACCGCCAGCTTGAGCAGCTTCTCGAATTCCATGTCTTCCTTCCTCGCGCGGGCCGCGGCCCGATCAGAAATTCTCCGGCATCTTCGCTTTCTCGCGGGCCGCGTCCCGGGTGATGCTGCGCTTCGCCACCAGATCCTGGAGGCATTGATCCAGGGTCTGCATGCCCAGCCCGGCCCCGGTCTGGATGGCCGAGTACATCTGCGCCACCTTGTCCTCCCGGATCAGATTGCGGATGGCGGGGGTGCCGATCATGATCTCGTGGGCCGCCACCCGCCCCCCGTTCGCGCGCTTGAGCAGGGCCTGGGAGATCACCGCCTGCAGCGACTCGGAAAGCATCGACCGCACCATGTCTTTTTCCTCGGCCGGAAACACGTCGATGACCCGGTCGATGGTCTTGGCCGCTGAAGTCGTGTGCAGGGTGCCGAACACCAGGTGACCGGTCTCGGCCGCGGTGAGCGCCAGGCGGATGGTCTCGAGGTCACGGAGCTCGCCCACCAGAATGATGTCCGGGTCCTCGCGCAGGGCGGAGCGAAGCGCCTCGTTGAAGCCGTGGGTGTCGCGGTGCACCTCGCGCTGGTTCACCAGACACTTCTTCGACTCGTGGACGAACTCGATGGGGTCCTCGATGGTGAGGATGTGGTCGTAACGGTTGTCGTTGATGAAATCGATCATGGCCGCGAGCGTCGTGCTCTTGCCCGAGCCGGTGGGCCCGGTGACGAGCACCAGCCCCCGCGGCGTCATGGAGACATCCCGGAACACCTGCCCCATGCCGAGATCCTCCATGGTGAGCACCTTGGAGGGAATGGTGCGGAACACGGCGCCCGCGCCACGGTTCTGGTTGAACGCATTGACCCGGAAACGCGCGACGCCGGGCACTTCGAAGGAGAAGTCCGTCTCCAGGAACTCCTCGTAGTCCTTGCGCTGCTTGTCGTTCATGATCTCGTAGATCAGGGAATGCACCTCTTGGTGCTCGAGCGGCGGCAGATTGATGCGCCGCACGTCGCCGTCCACCCGGATCATGGGCGGCAACCCCGAGGAGAGGTGCAGATCCGAAGCGCCCTGCTTGGCGCTGAACGCGAGGAGTTCGGTGATGTCCATGAGCCGTCCCTGTCCGCTGCTCGCGATCCGTCCGTAATGGGCCACCACGTATAGTATTATCCGCACCCGGGATTAACTACGCCGGCCTTCCCCCGCCGCTGGGCCGGTGCGAATTCTGCGACGAGGTTGGCACCATGAGCTTGCAGTCCATCGCCGAGCACCTGGCCGAGCGGGCCGGCGAGACCCGGCGCGAGATCACCGCAGCCGCCCGCGCCTGCGGCCGGGACCCGGCCGACGTACGGCTCGTCGCCGTCTCCAAGACGCGTCCGGCAGAGCAGATCCGTCAACTCGCAGCTGCCGGGATCCAGGATTTCGGCGAGAACTATCTGCAGGAAGCGCTCGACAAGATCGCGGCCCTCGCCGACCTCGACCTGCGCTGGCATTTCATCGGCGCCATCCAGTCCAACAAGACCCGGCCCATCGCCGAGCATTTCCACTGGGTGCACACGGTCTCGCGGGTGCGCATCGCCGAGCGCCTGTCGGCCCATTGCCCCCCCGGCAAGACGCTGAACGTCACCCTGCAGGTGAACATCGACGGTGATCCCGCGAAATCCGGCGCCGACCCGGCGGCGGTGGAGGAGCTGCTGGCCGCCGCGGCGGACCTGCCCGGGTTGCGTGTGCGGGGCCTCATGACCATCCTGCGCATGGAATCGGAGCCTTTCGCCGCCTACCGCCGGCTGGCGGCGTTGTTCGACGCCCTCGCGGCCCGGGCCCCGGAACCCTGGGACACGCTGTCCATGGGAATGAGCGGCGACTTCCGTGAGGCCATCGCCGCGGGCGCCACCCACGTGCGCCTGGGCACGGCCCTGTTCGGCCCGCGCAACTGAAGCAACCAGCGGAGCATCGCGTGAATCACCCTGTCATAGCGTTCATCGGCGCGGGCAACATGGCCCGCAGCCTGATCAACGGACTGCTGAGCTCCGGCACCCCGGCCGCCAGCTTGCGCGCCAGCGACCCCTCCGCCGAGCAACGCGGTCGGCTCGGCGCCCTGGGTATCGACACCCTGGAGGACAATGCCGAGGCGGTGCGCGGCGCCGACGTCGTGGTACTGGCGGTCAAGCCCCAGATCCTCGGCCAGGTGCTGCCGTCGGTGCCGCTCAAGCGCGAGCAGCTCGTCATCTCCATCGCCGCCGGGGTGCCGCTGGGAGCGCTGGAAGCCTGGGCCGCGGCCGAGGCGCCCATCGTCCGCGGCATGCCCAACACCCCCGCTCTGCTCGGTGCCGGCATCACCGGCATGCACGCCAACGCCCGGGCGAGCGCGGCCGATCGGCAGACGGCCGACCAGGTCATGCGCGCTGCGGGGGCCACCCTGTGGGTGGAGCGGGAGGATCTGCTCGACGCCGTCACCGCGGTGTCCGGCAGCGGTCCCGCCTACTTCTTCTATCTGATGGAAGCCATGATCGAGGCCGGGACCGCCCTCGGGCTCGACCGCGACAGCGCCACGACCCTGACGCTGGAGACCGCCCTGGGGGCCGCCCGCATGGCCCGTGAAGGCAACGACCCACCGGCCACCCTGCGCGCCAACGTCACCTCGCCGGGTGGGACCACCGAGCGCGCCCTGTCTATACTGGACGCCGCCGGCACCCGAGGCGCCGTCGAGCAGGCCATGGCCGGCGCCGCGCAGCGGGCACGGGAACTAGCGAAGGAATTCGGCCAATCATGAACGAAGCGCTCAACTACCTGGTGAATTTCGTTCTCCAGATCGTCACGTTCCTGCTCGTCGCGCGATTTCTGCTTCAGGCTTGCCGGGTGGATTTCTACAACCCGATTTCCCAGGGGCTCGTAAAAGCCACCGACCCGGTGCTGCGGCCCCTGCGCATAATTCTGCCGGGCTACCGCAACCTGGACTTCGCCTCCTTCGCTGCCGCGGTGCTGGTGGAAGTGCTGCGGATCATGCTGCTCACCGCCATCGACGGCGGCTATACCGGCGGTGGTGCGCTGATTCTCGCCATGGCCGTGCTGCGGGTGATCATGCTGTTCATCCAGATCTTCTGGTGGTCGATTCTCATCGTCATCATCGCCGGCTGGATCGCGCCCGGCACCTATCATCCGGCGCTGGCCCTGCTGCAGCAGATCACCGAGCCCCTGCTGGCGCCCGCGCGCCGCCTGCTGCCGCCCCTGGGGGGGCTGGATTTCTCGCCCATCGTCGTGTTTCTCGTCCTCGGCCTGCTCGAGCGGATACTCCCCCAGGTCTTCATGTCGTTGTTCTAGGCCCCGGGTTCCCGGGCGCGGGCTCCCGGGCCGCCGGCGCGCAGACTGGCCGACCACGGGGCCATTGCATTAGACTCGCCATCCCTTTCGATTCCCGGGACGTGGGCGCTGATGCCGGATACGCTGCCTGCCGACTCGGTAGGCCTGGTAACTCCTGAAACCTTCGCGTACGAAGGCGCGTTTCCCCTCCAGTGCGGCGACAGCCTGGCGGGGTTCGAGCTGGTGTACGAGACCTACGGACGCCTGAACGCCGACCGCAGCAACGCCGTGCTGGTCTGCCACGCCCTGTCCGGGCACCACCACGCGGCCGGCTACCATTCCATGGAAGACGCCAAGCCCGGCTGGTGGGAAACCTGCGTCGGCCCCGGCAAGCCCATCGACACCGAGCGGTTTTTCGTGGTTTGCCCCAACAACCTGGGCGGCTGTCACGGCAGCACCGGCCCCTTGAGCGAAGATCCGCGCACCGGACGCCCCTACGGCCCGGATTTCCCCACCGTGACGGTGCGCGACTGGGTCCGCAGCCAGGCGCTGCTGGCGGAGCATCTGGGCATCGAGCGATTCGCCGCGGTGATCGGCGGCAGCCTGGGCGGCATGCAGGCCATGCGCTGGGCCATCGACTATCCGGACCGACTGCGCGCCGCCGTGCTCATTGCGGCGGCATCGCGGTTGTCGGCCCAGAACATCGCCTTCAACGAGATCGCGCGGCAGGCGATCATGTCCGATCCCGAGTTCCACGACGGGCATTATCGGGATCTGGGCAAGAACCCCGACCTGGGGCTCATGCTCGCCCGCATGGTCGGCCACGTGACCTACCTTTCCGACGACGGCATGCGCCAGAAATTCGGCCGCGAGCTCAAGTCCGGCAACCTCCGCCTCGGGCGCGACGTGCAGTTTCAGGTCGAGAGCTACCTGCATCATCAGGGGCGCTCCTTCTCCCAGCGCTTCGACGCCAACAGCTACCTGCTCATGACCCGGGCCCTGGACCTGTTCGATCCGGCCGCCGACTACGACGACGACCTCGTGGCCGCCCTCAGTGCGGCGCAGTGCCGCTTCCTGGTGGTGTCGTTCACCACCGACTGGCGGTTTCCGGTGGAGCGCTCCAAGGAGCTCGTGGACGCCCTGGTGAAGGCGCGCAAGAACGTGGCGAGCGCCATCATCGACAGCGCCCACGGTCACGACGCCTTCCTGCTTCCGGTGCCGCGTTACCTGCGTGTGCTCCACACCTACTTGGCGCGGCTGGCGGACGAGGTCAACGGCGACGCAGCGGATCAGGCGGGAGCTGCGGCGGCCGCAACGCGGGAGGCCGACGGTGCGCGCTGATCTATCCATCATCGCCGACCTGGTGGCGCCCGGCGCCCGGGTGCTGGACCTCGGGTGCGGTACCGGCGACCTGCTGGCCTTTCTCCAGGCGAACAAAGCGGTCAATGGCTACGGGCTCGAGATCGATCCCGACAACATCACCACCTGCCTCGGCAAGGGGGTGAACGTCATCGAGCAGAACCTCGACGAAGGTCTGGCGAACTTCCTCGACGACAGCTTCGACATGGTGGTGATGACCGAGACCCTGCAGGCGGTCCGACACCCCAACGCCATGCTGGACGAAATGCTGCGCGTGGGGCGAGAATGCGTGGTCACGTTCCCCAATTTCGGCCACTGGGGCTGTCGCCTCAAGCTGGTGGTCGAGGGCCGCATGCCCGTGGCCGGGCACCTGCCCGATTCCTGGTACAACACACCGAACATCCATCTATGCACGTTTCACGACTTCGAGCTGCTGTGTCAGGAGAAGGGGCTCAGGATCATCGAGCGGTTCGTGGTCGACCCGCATCACGTGAACCGGCCGCTGCTGAACCGGTTTCCCAATCTCTTCGGTACCTTCGCGTTCTACCGGCTCGGGCGTCCGGATCACGGCGCCTCGCCGGAATGATCACCCGGACCGTCTGCGGCGCGCTCTGCCTCGCCCTCGGTGCCGGCCTGGTCCGGGCCGAGCAGATGCAGGCCATCGGCGACTACGAGGCCCACTACAGCGTGGTCCCCACCCTGTTCCTGAAGCCGGACGTCGCCGCGCGCTATGACGTGGTGCGCGCTCCCGACCGGGCGCTGCTGACCGTCTCGGTGCTCGACGGGGAGGCGCACCCGGTTCGCGCGCAGGTGTCCGGGGTCGTGCGCAATCTCCTCGATCAGGCGCGGGAGCTTTCGTTCCGCGAGGTGGAGGAAGGGCCGGCGGTCTATTATCTCGCGGGCGTGGACCACGACGATGGCGAGGTGCTGCGTTTCGTCGTCCAGGTGACGGCCCCCGACGGCAGCGATCACGAGGTGACGTTCCAGCAGACGATGTACGTCGAAGGCCGATGAAGCTCGTTCTCGCCAGCGGCAACCCGGGCAAGCTCGACGAGCTGCGCTCGCTGCTGGCCCCCCTGGGCGCCACGGTGGAGAGCCAGCGGGCCCTGGGCATTCCGGGGGCCCCGGAGGAGCGGCCGACGTTCGTGGAGAACGCGCTCGAGAAGGCCCGCCACGCCGCCCGTCGGTCCGGGTTGCCGGCGCTGGCGGACGATTCGGGGCTGGTGGTGCCGCTGCTGGGCGGGGCGCCCGGCATCCACTCCGCCCGCTACGCCGGCGAGCAGGCCAATGACCGCGCCAACAACGCCAAGCTCGTGGCGGCGCTGGGCGACGTCGAGCGGCCGCCGGCGCATTTCTACGCCGCCGTGGTCTACCTGCGCCATCCCGAGGATCCGGCCCCCATCGTCAGCACCGGACGGTGGCACGGCGTGATCGTCCGCGAGCCCCGGGGCGACGCCGGGTTCGGCTACGATCCGCACTTTCTGGTACCCGAGCTCGGTCGTACCGCCGCCGAGCTCGCCGCCGCGGAAAAGAACCGTCTCAGCCACCGCGGCCAGGCCATGGCCGGACTGTTGGCCCAACTGCGCGCGGAGCTGTGATGCTGCCCATGGGCCTTTACGCCCATTTCCCCTGGTGCGTGCGCAAGTGTCCGTACTGTGACTTCAACTCGCACCCGCTGCGTGAGCCCCTGGACGAGGCCGGCTATGTCGCAGCGCTCGAGCGGGACGCGGCCACCGCGCTGGGGGACGTGCCTCGGGGCCGGATCGAGTCCGTGTTCTTCGGCGGCGGCACACCGAGTCTGTTCTCACCCGACGCCTTCGCGTGCCTGCTCGAGCGCCTGGCACCCTGGCTCGCGCCCGGCGCCGAGGTAACCATGGAGGCGAATCCCGGCGCCGTGGAACGTCACGACTTCGTCGGCTACCGGCGCGCCGGGATCAACCGCCTGTCCCTGGGCGCGCAGTCGTTCTCCGCCGCGCAGCTCGCGGCGCTCGGGCGCATCCACCGCCCCCGGGACACGGTTGACGCCGTAGCGGCCGCGCGCGCTGCCGGTTTCGAGGAAATCAATCTCGATCTCATGTACGGCCTGCCGCGGCAGACCGCGGCCGAGGCCCTCGACGATCTCGAGCACGCGCTGGCGCTGGCGCCGACCCACGTGAGCTGGTATCAGC
>JBMCWS010000081.1:0-12698 GCA_048621375.1 Pseudomonadota bacterium
CCGCGCCTTCATCGTCGAGCGCGGCATGCCCGGCCTGTCGGAGCCGAAACCCGAGAAGAAGATGGGCATCAAGGCCTACGCTTCGGCCTCGTTCACCATGAACGATCTGCGCCTCCCGGCGGAAAACCTGCTCGGCGGGGAGGCCCACTACGAGCGCCGCGCCCGGGGCGCCGGTTTCAAGGGCGCCATGCAGACCTTCAACGCCACTCGGCCCGCCATCGCCGCCAACGCGGTGGGCATGGCGCGCGCCTGCCTGGACGAGGCCATGACCTTCGCCCGGGAGTCCGGCCGTCTCGGGTCGCGCAATCTCGACCGGCTGGAGCGGATGCGGCGCAAGACCCGGTCGGCGTGGCTCATGTGCCTGAAGGCGGCGTGGCTGGCCGACCGCGGCGAGCCGAACATGGTGGAAGCCTCCATGTCCAAGGCAACCGCCGCGGAGGTGGCCATGGAGGCGGCCAGCCTCGGCATGGAGATGCTGGGCGCCGCGGGCCTGCAGGGCGAGCACCTGATCGAGAAGCTGTACCGGGACGTGAAGGCCATGGACATCGTCGAAGGCACCGGCCAGATCCAGCGCATCGTCATGGCCCGGCACCTGGTGGGCTATCCCCGGGAGAACTGAGCGCCAGCGTGCTCCCCGGCCTGTTCCGAGGCCACATTGCGGGCGTCGAGCACCGCGCGGATCTCGGCGTGCGCCGCCTCGTCGAGCCGGAAGCGGCTGAAGAGCCACGCCCCGATCCCGTAGCAGACCAGGGGGAACAGACCGTACAGGGAGACCATGGCCACCTGCACCGTCATGGTCTGGGGCTGGTTCGGCACGAAGCCCGCGATCTGCAGCACGAAGCCCGTGAGCAGCAGCATCACCCCCATGCCGCCCTTGTGCACGAAGTTCCAGGCGGCGAAATACGCCCCTTCCTTGCGCTCGCCGGTGAGGTACTCGTCGTAGTCGATGACGTCGCCCTGCACCGAGGGCGACAGGGTGCCGCCGCAACCCGCCGCCATCCCGGCGAGCACCGCCGCCACGGCAATGTAGAGGGACTTCGCCAGCAACGAGTCGATGAACGGCAGCGCGAACAGCGACCCGAACGCGACCCCCGTGAGCACCATGGAGAACATCCACAGCCGCACCTTGCCGAAGCGCCGGGACAGCGGAATCCACATGGGCACCGACACGGTGGAGGGCACCATGTAGCAGAGAATGAACAACGGCGCCAGCGCCGGTGCCCCCACCACGTACTCGGCGACGTAGAGGGTGAGCACGCCGATGGCGGCGCTGCCGATGTGCTCGATGAAGGTCACGATGATCAGCAGTCGCGCGTGCGGGTTACGCCAGACGTCCGCGAACGCCTGAAACGGACGCCCGTGGGCGCGGCCCTGGTATTCCCGGCGCTCCTCGAGGCGCGCCCCGGCGAAAGCGATGAGCACGCTCATGCCCACCGCGGAGCCCAGGGACAGATACAGCGCCAGGCTGCGCACGGCATCGGTGCTCTGCTGCTCCGCGCGGATGAGGAAGTAAAAGCTCACCAGCGAGAGAATCGAGCCGAAGGTGTAGAAGGCATGGCGCGCGCCGAACAGGCGGCTGCGCTCGTGGTAGCTCTTGGAGAGCTCCGCGCCCAGGGAGAGGTGGGGCACGAAGAACATGGTCATGGCCGAGTAGAAGCCAATGACGGCCACCGCCATCCACGCCACCAGCCCGGGGCCCTCGAGCCCGCCGGGGGGCGCGAACACCATGACGAAGGTGCCGGCGATGGGCACCATGCTGGCCACCAGCCAGCTGCGCCGGCGCCCAAGGCGGCTGGTGGTGCGGTCGGAAAGGTAGCCGACCAGAGGGTCGGACACGGCATCCCAGAGCCTCGAGGCGCTGAAGATGAAGCCCATCACCAACGGCGCGATCAGCAGCACGTCGGTGGAGAACTTCATCACGTACAGGCCCATGAGCAGGTACATGTAGCCTGCTCCGATCCCGGGCGCACCGTACGCCAGAACGCCCCCCCAGGATACCCGGTCAGCCTCCGGCGCCCCGTCCGGGCGCAGGGTATCAGGCATTGCGGATGGTGAGGCCGCCATCTACCGGCAGCGCCACCCCGGTGGTGAAGCTGGCCGCCGGAAGCACCAGCGACAACGTCATCTGCGCCACTTCCTCCGGGTCGGCATAACGCCGCAAGGCCACGCGCCGGCGCGCGAACTCCGCCTTGGCCTCGTCGGGAATGGACGAGGTCATGCCGGTGTGGATCGGCCCCGGGCAGATGCAGTTGACCGTGATGCCTTCGCCGCCCAGCTCCACGGCCAGCGACCGGGTCAACCCGATGACCCCGTGCTTCGCGGCAGTGTAGGGGCTGCCGTATTTGGTGGCGCCCAGCCCTTCTGTGGACGCGATGTTGACGATACGCGGATGCTCCGCCTTGCGCAGCCACGGCAGCGAGGCGCGGACGGTCCGTGTGTGCGCAGTGAGCAGCACGTTCAGAGAACGCTCCCAGGCGGCTTCGAACTCGTCGCTGTCGATGGGCGCGAACAGTGACACGCCGGCGTTGTTGATCAGGATGTCGATGCCGCCGAAGTGGTCGGCGATGTCCGCGAACGCCTCGACGATGGCGTCCTTGTCGCCGAGGTCCAGCGCCCAGTCCTTCACCGGATACCCCGCCGCCTGGATCTCCGCCACGGCGTTGTTGAGCGACTCGGCGTTCACGTCCAGCGCCGCCACCTTCGCCCCTTCATCCGCCAGCAGCCGGACCGTGGCCAGCCCCATACCGCTGGCGGCGCCGGTCACCACCGCCACCTTGCCGTCCACGGACCGGGAAAGAGAGGAAAGCTTCGTCATGGTTGATTCTCCAGAAAGTCGTCGCCGTGCAAGGCACGGACGAAGGGTTCGTAGTCGGGACCGCGCCGCAGATGCTGACCGCCGTCCACGGAGAGCACGGCGCCGGTGATCCAGCGCGACTCGGGCCCGCACAGGAACCGCACGGCATCGGCGATGTCTGCCGGCTCCCCCGTGCGTTCCAGGGGAATGTTCTCGATGTAGGAGCGATAGACCTCGTCCGTGGCGAAGAGCCCAGCCGCGATCTCCGTGTCCACCAGCCCGGGACAGACGCTGTTGACCCGCACCCGCGACGGGCCGAGCTCGTCTGCGGCGTTGCGCACCAGCGCGTCGAGGCCGGACTTGCTCACCACGTAGGCATGCATGAAACGGTGGGTGCGCACCGCGGCAATGGACGAGATCGCGCACATGGCTCCGCCACCGGCCCGGGCGATGGCGCGGGAGGCGTGCTTGAAGGTGTAGAACGCCCCGGTGAGGTTGGTCTGCAGCACCTGTTGCCAGTCCTCGTCGGTGGTGACCGAGAGCGGCGCGATACTGCCGGTGCCGGCATTCGCCACGGCGATGGTCACGGGCATCGCGCCGGCGGCGCCCTCGATGGCGCCCCGGACGTCCTCCTCACGGCCGACGTCCCCGGCCACCGCGTCCGCGTCACCGAGTTGCCGGAGCTCGGCGAGCGCGCTCTCGAGCTTGTCCCGCGATCGCCCCATGATGGTGACCCGGGCGCCATCGGCGGCGAATGCCCTGGCGCAGGCCAAGCCTATGCCACTGCCGCCACCGGTGACGAATGCGTGCTGTCCCTGCAGACTGGCACCCTGCCGGCTCGATTGGTCGGACATCGCCCCTCCCTGACTCAACTTCCACGGTAAGCGACGGAACCGGCCGCCGCAATTGCATTCGCAACGTCGTTGCGGCTACCGTTAGCGGCTGTTCGAACGGCCCCGGCGACGCTGATCCATGGCACAAGCATACGCGTTCCAAGACGACGACGTCATCGCCCCGGAGACCTACGGGCGCATCGGCCACCCCCATCAGGCCTTCGCGTGGCTGCGCGCCAACGATCCGCTGCGCTGGGTGGAGCCCGCCAACTTCCGGCCGTTCTGGGCACTTACCAAGCACGCCGACATCGTCGAGATCGAGAAGCAGCCGGACGTCTTCGCCAGCGAGCCGCGGCCGCTGCTGAGCCCGG
The DNA here is from genome assembly GCA_048621375.1 of Pseudomonadota bacterium. GTDB lineage: Bacteria > Pseudomonadota > Gammaproteobacteria > Pseudomonadales > Azotimanducaceae > UBA7803. The sequence continues at coordinate 3,999 of JBMCWS010000081.1, forward strand.
AGGTCGCCCGGCCGGAGTTGCGCGAGGAGGTCCTCGCCGAGATCTTCCAGCGCCTCGAAGACGCCCCCAAGCTGCTCGAAGTGCTGGCGAACGCCGGCGAAGGCGGTCTCATCCGCTCGCTGGTGCAGATGGATCCCCCGGATCATCCGAAGTACCGGGCCCTGGTCCAGCCGTGGTTCAAGCCCTCGAACATCAAGCGTCTCGACGACCGGCTCACGGACATCATCGGCGGCATCCTCGACGACATGACCGGCGACGGCAGCGAACAGGCGCTCGACTTCGTTCGCGACGTGGCGGTTTGGCCGCCGCTCAAGCTCATCGCCGAGCTGCTGGGCATCCCGGAAGAGGACGAATGGCGGATTCTCGAGCTCACCAACGAGCTGTTCGCCGGCGACGACCCGGAAATGCGGCGCATGGCGGAGGACCCGCTGTCGATCTTCGAGACCATCAAGGACTTCTACGCCTATTTCACTGACCTCACCGAGGAGCGCCGCGCTCACCCCGGCGAGGATCTCGCCTCCTACATCGCCAACGGCACCATCGACGGCGAGTACCTGCCCTACAAGGAGCTGATCTCCTACTACATCATCATCGCCACCGCAGGGCACGACACCACCCGCAACGCCATTTCCGGGGGCCTGCATGCGCTGATCACCCACCCGGAGCAGCTCGACAAGCTGCGCCGCGGCATCGACGACGAAGAGCTGGTGAAGCTCGCGGTCGAGGAGATGATCCGCTGGTCGACGCCGGTGGCGCAATTCTCGCGCACCGCCACCCGGGACTACGAGCTGCGCGGGAAGCGCATTCGCCAAGGCGACACGGTGGGCTTGTTCTACGCCTCCGCCAACTTCGACGAGGAGGTGTTCGACGCCCCGTTCGAGTTCCGCATCGACCGCAAGCCGAATCGCCATCTGGCGTTCGGAACCGGCCCCCATCAGTGCCTGGGCCTCTTGCTGGCGCGCCTCGAGATGCGGATCTTCTTCTCACAGCTCGTCCCGCGCATCGAGCACATCGCCCTCACCGATGAGCCGGAGCACGTGCGGGCGAGCTTCGTTCAGGGGCTCAAGCACCTGCCCGTCCGGGTCACCATGCGCGCGCGAGCCTAGGGAAAGAGTATGCATCCGACACTGCAACCACTCGGCGAGCGCTTCGCCGCCTATCTCTCCGACCGCTGGAACGAGCCCGTCGAGCTCGCCGGCATCGAGCAGATCCCCGGCGGCGCGTCCCGTGAGACCTATCGGGTCCGGGTACGCCATGGCAACGGCGAGCAGGGGCTCATCCTGCGCCGCGATCCCAAGACCAGCCTCATCGACACCGAGCGGTCGCTCGAATACCGCACCTACGAGGCCGTTTACGCCAAGGGCATCCCGGTGCCGGAGCCGCTGATCCTGGAAGAGGACGCGCGCCCCCTCGAGCGTCCGTTCTCGGTCATGCGCGAGATTCCCGGCTGCGAGAGCGCGCCCGGCAGCCTCGCCGAGCCCCCCTACGCGGACGTTCGCGAGCGCATCGGCCGCAGCAAGTGGACCTGGCTCGGCAAGCTGGCGGCCCTCGACCCCGGCGAGCTGGGCGCCACTACATTCATGGCCCCCCCCGAGCACCCGGCGGCACGGGAGCTCGCTTACTGGCGCGATGTGGTGCGTCAGGACGCCGTGCATCCGCAGCCGGTCGCGGAAGCCGCGATCCGCTGGCTCGAGCGCCACCTTCCCGCCCCGGGACCGCGGCAGTGTCTGGTGCACGGCGACTACCGTACCGGCAATTTCCTGTTCGACGAGCACGGCGAGATCCACGGCATTCTCGACTGGGAGATGGCCCACCTCGGCGATCCGTTGGAAGACCTGGCCTGGTCCCTCGACCCGCTGTGGGGGTGGCCCGAGGCCGGGCTGGCCGGCGGGCTGCTGCCCCGCGAGGAAGCCATCCGCCTCTGGGAAGAGGCCAGCGGCATGCGGGTAGACCGACAGGCATTCCGCTGGTGGCAGGTGTTCGCCTCCCTCAAGGGGCTGGCGATCTGGATCTCCTCCACCGAGGATTTCCTGCGGGGTGAGTCCAAAGAGCCCATCCTCGCCATGGCGGGGTGGGTCATGACCGACCGTCAAAACCGCATCCTCGTGGACCGGCTGCGCCCGTCCTCCGACCACCGCTACGCGGAACCGCTCGTATGATTCCGGCACCGTCACAAGGGCTCGCCGACCTGGCCATGAAGCTCGCCACCGCGGTGGCGCCCGAGACCGCGTCACGCTTCGCCATGGCCAACACGGGCATGATCAGCGCCCTGCTCGGCGCCCTCGCCGGAGAGATGGAAGCCGGCGTGGCCCACCGGATGGCGGACATCGAGGAGATGAAGGCCCTTCTCACGGCGGCGCCGGAAGGCGCCGGCGACGACCCACAGGCACGGGCCGCGTTCGTGGCGAAGCAACCCGACAGCCTCAGCCTCAGCGATGTCAACGCACTGCACGCCGAAGGCCTGACGCTTCTGGTGGAGCTGCACGCCTGGGCCGAGCAGGCCGATGCCACGCTGAACACCCGTATCTGGGAGTTCCTCCTGAACCACACCGAGCGCCACAGGATCGAGCTGCCGGGACTCTGAACCGCGCCCGGCCGGCGAACTGTGAACCGGGTCTTGCACCGCCAACGACGGGGTTGATTAGAATCCCGTTGCCAGAGATGAACAACGAATGACGAACGGGCGCCTGCTGGTCCTCGACGACGACCCCATGACGGGGCAGACGATTCAGAGCATCGCCGAATTCGCCGGCATGGAGGTGCGCTGTACCACCTCGCCCGGCGCCTTCTTCGATCACGTGCTCGACTGGGGCCCGGACGTCATCGCCCTGGACCTGATCATGCCGGACATGGACGGCGTCCAGGTGATGGGCGAGTTGGCCGAGCGCGGCTGCGGCGCCGGAATCATCATCACCAGCGGCGTCGGCCATCGAGTGCTCGACGCGGCCGCGCGCTCGGCCTCGCAGCACGGGCTCGAGATCGTCGGGATCCTGTCGAAACCGTTTCTGCCCGCCGCCCTGCGCGACCTGCTGACCAAGGCCCGTTCCGCGGCCACGGCCCGGTCACCGACGACCGCCGCAGCCGCCCTGCCCGACGCCGCACCCGCCACGATCAGCCTCGCCGACCTCGACGAGGCCATCGCCGAAGGGGCGCTGTTCGTCGTCTACCAGCCCAAGCTCTACTGCCGCTCCGGCTCGCTGGCCGGATTCGAGGCCCTGGTGCGGTGGCACCACCCCCGGCTGGGGGTGGTGCCGCCCGACCGGTTCATCCCCCTCGCCGAGGGATCGATGCTGATGAAACCCCTCACCCGGCTGGTGCTCGACGAAGCGCTGGAGTGGTTCGCCGGGCTGCGGCGGGACTCGGACAGCGGCGCCCTCTCGGCACAGACCCGCGCGAACATCACCCTTTCCGTGAACATCTCCGCCGCCACGCTGGACGACGTGGCGCTGTTCGACTGGCTCGAGCAGCGCTGCCTGGAGCTGGGGCTGCCGCCGGAGCAGCTCATTCTCGAGCTCACCGAAACCAGCGCCATGGAGGACCCGGTCACCTCCCTGGACCTCATGACCCGGCTGCGCATGAAGGGCTTCCAGCTCTCGCTGGACGATTTCGGAACCGGCTACTCGTCGATGCTGCAACTGGTCCGGCTGCCCTTCTCGGAGATCAAGGTGGACAAATCGTTCGTCGGCACCACGGCCGATTCCGAGGAATCGCGCACCGTAATCCAATCCGTGGTCGACCTCGGCCGCAGCCTGGGCCTGCGTTCCACCGCCGAGGGCGTCGAGGACGCCGGAACCCTGGCCTACCTGAGCCGGATCGGCTGCGACATGGCCCAGGGCTACTACATCGGCAAGCCCATGACCGGCGATGCGGTGCTGAACTGGGCCCACAACCACGATGCCACCCGGGAATCCCTGCGCCTGGAGGCGCTGCGGACCCTGAACCTGCTCGATACCCCGAGGGAGGCGCGCTTCGACCGGCTCACCGGCTTGGCGCAGCGCATCTTCGGCGTGCCCATCACCCTCGTCAGCCTGGTGGACGAGCACCGCCAGTGGCTGAAGAGCGCCCAGGGGCTCGACCTCCGGGAAATCCCCCGGGAGAACTCCATCTGCAGCCACACCATCCAGCAGAGCTCCACGCTGATCGTGCCGGACACGCATCTCGACACCCGTTTCCGCAACGCCGTGATGGTCGTGGACGAGCCGTGGATCCGCTTCTACGCGGGCTATCCCCTGCAGGTGGTGGGGGGCAGCATCGTCGGCACCCTGTGCCTGGTGGATACCCGCCCGCGCACGTTCACCGCCGAGCAGGAAGGGCTGCTGCGGGCGCTGGGGGAGCTGGTGGAGAAGGAGCTGGTGGAAACGCCGGCCGCCATGACCGACCCGCTCACCGCCCTGTTGAACCGCGCCGGCTTCGAGTCGCGGGCCCGGGACACGCTCAAGCTCGCGGAGCGGCTCGAGCAGCCCGCCACGCTGCTGTTCGTCCAGCTCGACGGGCTGAGCGCGCTCGAGCAGCGCGGCGGCCCGGACGCCGCCGACCAAGCCCTGCGCGGTTTCGGCGAGGCGTTGCGTCGCACGTTCCGCGAATCCGATCTCATCGCCCGCGTCGGCCGCGATGAGTTCGCGGTGCTCATGGCCGACTCCGTCGCCGCCGATGCGAGTCGCGCACGGGAGCGGATGCAGCGCGAGCTCGCCGAGCGCGGTGGCGGCCTCGGCGCGCTGGGGCTGGCCCTCGGCTGCGCGGCGTTCGAGCCCCACGCGCCCAAAGATCTACAGGCCCTGCTGGCCCAGGCAGACAGCGACCTGCGTTCCTAGTCGGCGAGCTCACCCACCCGCTCGTCCGTGACCGCCGGCAGCGCCACCTCGTGGTTCTGCAGCCCGAGATAGATGGGTTCGCCCGCCTCCGGGGTGATGTTCACCTTGGCGTTGTAGACGTCGCGGCTGCGGCGATGCTTGTCGGTGACCCGGTAGCGGGTGATGCCGAACGAGCCGTCCTCGCGCTTCTCGCCGGTGAGATAGCAGCGCAGCGACGCCAGCCGGTTGTCGAGGAGCTCGATGCCCTGGAGCTCGGTCAGGGTTTCCTGCAGCCGGTCGATGAAGGCGGCCGAGTCGAGGTCGCCGGCGCCAGCCGGATCGGCGACGGTGAAGTCCCCCACCAGAATCTGACCCGGGCTCGCGCTCCCGAGAATGCGCGCGAGCTCCACGGTGACGTTGCCGACGATGACGCTCTCCGAAGCCGGACGCAGGCCTTCCGCGAGATAAATGTCGTAGTAGCTACCGATGTGGAACGCCGTCTTCACCTCCGGCACCGAGCCGGCCGGCGCCGAGCGCCGCCGCAGCGCGTTGTTGGCCAGCATCAAGTGCATAAGGTGGTACAGGTGCAGATTCGCCCGGGGGCCGGTATCACGATTCCAGATGTAGAACCCGTCGCCGGTGGACGAGCGGGCGAAACGGACGTCGATGCGCCGATGCAGCAACGCGCTGTGCGCCCAGTTCAACGCCGTGGAGAGACTGTGGATCTGAGTGACCTGCTCAAGCGGGTGGTAGAGCGAGAAATCCACGATGTCGAGCAGCACCACGGCCCGCCCGGTATGAAAGTTCATGCCGTACCGCTGCACCAAACTCTCGATAGCCTGCGCGTCCCCCTGCCGCAGCGCCTGCGGATAAGGGACCGCCAGCTCACAGACGTCGCCGCCGAGGAGCGTCGCCGCGGTGCGCAGCTCGCCCGGAGTCACCGCCCGACGCTGACTCATCAACTCGGCGAGGTAGGCCTCACCCGAGGCCGCGGCCCTGGCCGGCGCTCGCGTGCCGCCGAAGCCGGCGAGAAAGCGGATGAGGTTCTCGTGGGGCATGCGCAGCACGGCAATGCCCCGGGGCCGCCGGCACCACAACAGGAAAACGTTGCGGCCGAGATCCCACAGCTTGCGCATTTCGTCGTCGAGGAGCCGCACGTTGTAGCGTGCCCGCGCAGACATCTGCGCGCCCAGCGCTCCCCGGCTGGCCCCCTCCGCCAGGTCTGGTCGTCGCACGCTCACGCCATCGAACGCGATTCCCCCCGTAGGCCGCTTACTTTACCGGATTACCCCGGGGCCGTGTCGACCCGCCTCGGGCCCGGCGAATTTGCGCCTCGGGGTTGTGTGGCCGCCGATCGGGCAATACAATTCGCGCTCCTTTTTCGGGTCGTTAGCTCAGTTGGTAGAGCACCGGGCTTTTAACCCGTTGGTCCTGGGTTCGAGCCCCAGACGGCCCACCACTCAAGACCGCCCCGGATCGTGATCGGCGACAACAGCGGGCAGATACGCACGCTTCTCGACAGCGTGCGCCGGCGACTCGACACGCCGGATCCGCTTCTCGAGCGGTTCGTGGCGCTGTGGTGGTCGCGAATTCCGGAGGAAGACCTCCGGCCCCGCGAGGCCGGCAACGACTCCGGCGCCAGCATCGAGGCGTGGCGGGCATTCCGTCAGCGCGACCCCGGGGCGACGGACATCCACGTGAGCAACCCGTCCGCCGCCACCGATGGCTGGCACTCCCGCTACACGGTGGTCCGGGTGATGACGCCGGACATGCCGTTCGTCACCGACTCCGTGCTCATGGCGCTGTCCCACGACGGCCTGGTCACCCATCACCTGGGGAACGTGGTGTTCTCGACGCAGCGGGATCAGGCCGGGCGTCTTCAGGCGCTGTCACGGGACGCCCATTGGCCGCTGCGGGAAGTGTTCATCTACGCCGAGATCGACCGCCTGCCGGAGGGCGAGCTCGACGACCTGCACCAGCGCCTGGACACGGCGCTCGCCGACGTACGGGCCGCGGTCACCGATTTCTCGGCGATGAAAACGCGCCTGGGCGCGCTCCGGGACGAGCTCGCCGCGAACCCGCCGCCCGTGCCGGGACAAGAGGTGGCCGAGGCGCTGGCCTTCCTCGACTGGCTGCCGAGCAACCACTTCACCTTCCTCGGATACCGCAGCTTCGACTACGGCGACGACACCATCCGCCAGGATGAGGAGGACTCCCTCGGGGTGCTGCGCAACCGGCGCGCCGCCACCCCGCGACAGCTCTCCGAGCAACCCGAGCGCGTGCGGGCGTTTCTGCTGCATCCTACGGTGCTGTCCTTCTCGCAGTCGGGGACTCGCAGCCGGGTGCACCGCCCCGCCTACCCGGACTACATCGGAATTCGCAAATTCGATGCCCGGGGCAACGTGGTGGGCGAGCACGGCTTCCTCGGGCTCTACACTTCGCGCGTATACCTCGAGCATCCGGAGCGGATACCCGTGGTGCGGCGCAAAGTGGCTCACGTGATCGAACGCTCCGGCCTCGAGGCGAACGGCTTCGACGGTAAGGTGCTGCACCAGGTGCTTGCCACCTACCCCAAAGACGAGCTGTTCCAGATCACGGAAGACGAGCTGCTCGGCATCGCCTTGGGGATCACCTACATTCACGAGCGCCGGCGAACACGCCTGTTCGTGCGCCACGACCCGTATGGGCTGTTCGTCCATTGCCTGGTCTTTCTGCCCCGGGATCTCTACAACACCCGGGCCCGCCTGCGCATTCAGGAGATCCTCCGCGACGCCTACGGCGCCGACGATGCCGAGTTCGAACCGTACTTCAGCGAGTCGATTCTGGTACGGCTGCAGATCACGCTGCGGGTCAGCCCGGAAACCCAGCGGCAGGTGGATGAGGCGGCGCTCGAGCGGACCCTGGTCGGCGTCACCCGGGACTGGAGCGCCGACTTCCAGGACGAGCTGGGGAAACGCTTCGGGGAATCACGAAGCCGGCACCTCGCCCGGGACTACGCCCTGGCCTTTCCCGCCGCCTACCGCGAGCGCTACAGTGTGGCCACGGCCGTGGAGGACCTGGGCGTCGTAGAGCGTCTCTCCGAGGACCGGCCGCTGGCCAGCTACTTCTACCGGCGTCCCGAACACGACGCCGAACGCGTGCACCTGAAGATCTTCAACTTCGGCTCGACGTTGCCGCTCTCGGACGTCATCGCCACCCTCGAGAACATGGGGCTCCGGGTGTGCTCGGAGCATCCATACCAGATCGAGCGGGCCTCGAAGCCCATGGTAGCCCTGCTCGACTTCGAATTGGTGGCGCCGTGGCCCCTCGATTTGCCCCGAGTAGGCGGGCTGTTCACCGATGCCTTCGTCCGCATCCAGCGCGGCGAGGCCGACGACGACCGTTACAACCGCCTGCTCCTCGCCGCCGGCCTCGACTGGCGCCAGATCAACGTGCTCCGCGCCTACGCCCGGTACCTGAAGCAGATCCGCTTCGGCTTCAGCCAGGAATTCATCAGCGAGACCCTCTACAAGCACCACGGGATCGCCGCCGAGCTGGTACGGTATTTCGAGGCGCGCTTCGACCCAACGCTGCAGGAACGCGCGGAAGCCACCACGGCGTCCGCCGAGGAACGGCTGCGCGCGGGTTTCGATCGGGTGGCGCTGCTGAACGAGGACCGAATTCTTCGCCGCTACCTGGCGCTGATGCAGGCGACGGTGCGCGTCAACCACTTCCGCACCGACGCCGACGGCCGGCACCGGGCCCACCTGGCCCTGAAGCTGGCCCCCGCTGCCATCGCCGAGCTCCCGCGCCCGGTTCCCGCGCACGAGATCTTCGTGGCCTCGCCGCACATGGAAGGGGTGCACCTGCGCAGCGGCGCCATCGCCCGGGGCGGGCTGCGCTGGTCGGATCGTGCCGAGGACTACCGCAC
>JBMCWS010000082.1:0-12600 GCA_048621375.1 Pseudomonadota bacterium
ATGGGGCTGATCGGCGCCTGGCTCGGCAGCCTGTATTACGGCATGCCCCTGGTTCTGATGTCGCCGATGACGTTTCTGTCCGGGCCCGCGCGCTGGCTGCGTGCCATTCACGAGCACGGCGGCACCCTCACCGCCGCGCCGAACTTCGGCTACGAGCTGTGCCTGAAGCGCCTGGAGCCCGCCGACCTCGAAGGTCTCGACCTGTCGAGCCTGCGCCTCGCCTTCAACGGCGCCGAGCCGGTCGCCCCGAGCACGCTGCGCGATTTTTCCCGCCGCTTCGCCGGTGCGGGGCTGCGCCCCGAGGTCCTGGCGCCGGTATATGGCCTCGCGGAGGCCGCCGTCGGGGTCGCCTTTCCGCCCTTGGGCCGGGCCGCACGCATCGACCGCGTCGACCGCGAGCGCTTTCTGCGCGCCGGCGTCGCAAATCCAGCCGCGTCCGGCGACGACAGCGCCATGGAATTCGTGGGTTGCGGCCGCGCACTCCCCGGGTACGCCCTGCGCGTGGTCGACGCGGCGGGCCGCGAGCAGCCGGAGCGCGTTCAGGGCCGGCTCGAGTTCATTGGGCCCTCCGCCACGTCGGGGTACTTCCGCAACCCCGAGGCCACCGCCCGCCTGTTCGACCGCGGCTGGCTCGACACCGGTGATCTGGCCTACCTGGCGGATGGCGTGGTGTTCGTCACCGGCCGGGTCAAGGACACCATCATCCGCGCCGGGCGCAATCTCTACCCTTTCGAGCTCGAGGACGCCATTGGGCGGCTGCCCGGCGTGCGCGCGGGCGGCGTGGCCGTCGTCGGCGCCCGGGACCCGGACCGGGCGACCGAGCGGGTGGTGGTCGTTGCCGAGACCAGGGAAACCGACGCCGGGGCCCGCGAAGCGCTGATCCGCAATATCAACGGTACCGCCAGCGAGGTGCTCGGCGAGCCGCCGGACGACGTGATGCTGGTGCCACCGCACAGCGTGCTGAAGACCTCGAGTGGGAAGATCCGCCGCTCCGCGGTGCGCGCGCTCTACGAATCCGGCTCGCTCGGCCGCGCCGCACCGCGCCCGGCCGCGCAGATGCTGCGCCTCGCCGTGAGCGGGCAGGCGCTGCGGCTGCAACGCAGCGTTCGCCGCCTGGCTGATCTGGCGTACCCGGCCTGGGCGCACGCCCTCTTCTGGACCCTGGCGCCGCTGGCGTGGCTGCTGGTAGTGCTGGCGCCCGGCATCGAGCTGCGCTGGCGCATCGCCCGCACGGCAGCGCGCCTGCTGCTGCGCCTCGGCGGCGTCGGCCCCAGGGTCACGGGTCTCCACCACCTGCCACAGGCCGGGTCCTGCATCGTCGTCTGCAACCACGCCAGCTACATCGACGGTGTCGTCGTGATGGCGGCCCTGCCCTTCCCGGTACGCTTCATCGCCAAGGCCGAGCTCGCCACCCAGCTCGTCGCCGGCACGTTCCTGCGACGCATCGGCGCCACATTCGTCGAGCGCTTCGAGACGCTCTCCGGCGCCGAGGACGCCCGCCGGGCCAGCGCTTTGCTCGACGACGGCGGTCGCCTGCTCTACTTTGCGGAAGGCACCTTCACCGAAGATCCCGGCCTGGGGCTATTTCGCTCCGGCGCCTTCGTGGCTGCCGCTGAGCGGGGGGTGCGCGTGGTTCCGGTCGTGCTGAAAGGCACCCGAGCGGTGCTGCCGGGCTCCTCCCACCGGCCCCGCCACCACCACATCGACGTGGTGGTGACCCCGCCGCTCGACGCCGACGGCGACGACTGGGCAGCGGCCATGCGGCTGAGGGCGGCTGCCAGGCGAGCGATGCTCGACGTGCTCGACGAGCCGGATCTCGCCGGACGGACCGAGCCACCGTGACGAACGCGGCCGCGTTGGCGTAAGGTGCCTGTCCAGGACGAGAGGAACCTATCCCGACTGGCGGATCGTGCGCGCGAGGTTCCTCGGTGGGCAGAGCCGTTCGAGCTTGGGCACGTGAGCACGTGAGATTGTCCGAGTGTTCGTATTGTTTCCAGGAACCGCATGAACAGTAGCCTCGTCGAGCCAGATCGCCGACTGTGTGTCGCGCCCATGATGGCGTGGACGGACCGGCATTGCCGGTACCTCCATCGCCTGGTGGCGCCGCGGGCGCTGTTGTTCACCGAGATGGTGACCGCCGCCGCGCTCGTGCGCGGCCCCACGGAGCGTCTGCTGCGCTTCGACGCCGCCGAGCACCCGGTGGCGGTTCAGCTCGGCGGCAGTGATCCGGCGGAGCTGGCGGCTGCCGCGGAACTGGCGGCCGATGCCGGGTTCGACGAGATCAACCTGAACGCCGGCTGCCCCTCTCCCCGGGTTCAGCGCGGGCGCTTCGGCGCCTGTCTCATGCGGGAGGGCGAGCTCGTCCGCGATTGCGTGCAAGCCATGCGCGACGTGGTACCGATACCGGTGACGGTGAAATGCCGGCTGGGCGTCGACGAGGCCGACGACCAGGCGCTGCTGGAGGCCTTCGTCGCCACCGTCGCCGGGGCCGGATGCCGCACGTTCTACGTCCACGCCCGCAAGGCCCTGCTCGGCGGGCTCTCCCCGGCGCAGAACCGCAGCGTGCCGCCGCTGCAGCATCACCGCGTGCACGCCCTGAAAGCACGGTTTCCCGACCTCGAGATCATCGTCAACGGCGGCATCCGGGAGACGGCCGAGCTTCCCGCTCACCTGGCTGCCACGGACGGCGTCATGATCGGTCGAGCTGCCTATCAGGACCCGGCGCGCCTCGGCGAGATGCACGCCGGGCTGTTCGGCGGCACGGCGCCCGACCCGTGGCAGCTCATGGCCCGTTACCGGGCGTACATGGCGCGGGAGCTCGCCGCCGGAACCCGGCTGTCGGACATGACCCGGCACACCCTCGGCCTGTTCGCCGGCATGCCGGGGGCGCGCCGGTTCCGGCGCGCCCTGAGCGACGCCGGACGTCTCAGGGAAAACGATCTCGCCCTGGTGGACGAGGCCGTCAACGCAGTGTCGTGCGGCCCGCGCCGGGACACACGAGCCGCATGAGGACCCGCCATGCTGAGCAATCTGATCAATCGCCTGCAGCAGCCGGAACGGGAGCGCGACCCCGCCCATCTGGAGGCGTTGGCGGCAGCAGCGCTGCTGCTGGAGGTCGCGTGGTCCGACCACGAGATCACGGAGGCCGAGTTACGTCTGATCGAAGAGCATCTCGAGAAGCAGCTCGCCCTGAGCCACGCGGAAGTCGCAGAGCTGGTGGAGGAGTCACGGCAGGCTCATGAAGAGAGCGTGGGCGTGTACGGCTACACCCGGACCATCAACGAGTGCTGGGACGAAGAGCACAAGTTCCGGCTGGTGACGGCGTTATGGCGATTGGCCCTGGCGGACGAGGATCTCAGCCGCTACGAGGAGCACACGATCCGCAAGATATCGGAACTCCTGTACCTGACCCATCCGCGCTACATCGAGGCGAAGCTCACAGCGAAGCGCGACGCGGGGCTGGCGTAGCCGGCTCTTCCGCCTCCAGCGTCGCCACCAGATCCTGGAAGGCGGCGCGGTTGTTCTCGTTCATGTCCATGAGAATGCGGTGCGCCTCGAGCACCCGCTCGCGCACCTCATCCTCGGACGCCGCGCAGCACGGCAGCTCGCCGAGCTGCTCGTCGTGCTCGAGAGGCTCTTCCACCATGTTGAAGACGTCGTCGAGCCCCATGGTGACGATGAGCCTGGTGATGTCGGCCCGGGTCGACACCAGCGTCGGCCGGAAACCGAACCACCTGCCGGCCTGAATGGAGAGCTTGGCGAGCAGCCCCAGTGACGTGCTGTCGATGCTCTCGGTGCCGGCCAGGTCCACCACCACCGATTTGAACCGCGTGTCCTGGAACATGCGCTCCAGGAACGAGTCGACCGCCGTGCACAGGTTCAGCCGCACGTCGCCCTGAAACAGGAGCACGTACACACCATCGTGATCGCCTACCAGGATACGACCGCGCAAAATCAGCTCTCCCGTTGGACCAGAAGACAACTCATGTCGTCCGGTCGGTTGAACGTCTCGAAATCCATGTCCAGCGCGTGCCACACGGCATCCACGCTGTCGCACTCGCGCGCAGCCCGAAGCAGCCGCTGCTCCTTCGCAGCCAGGTCCGCCTCGCTCATGGCATCGAGCACCCCGTCCGAGAACATCATCAGACGCTGTCCCGGCTCGAGCCGGATGCTCGATGCTTCGTAGTGGACGTCCTCGAACAGTCCCACGGGCTTGCCCTTCTGCTCGAGGAAGCGGCTCTCGCCGTCGCCTGCGAGGATCGCGGGTGGAAAATGCCCGCCGTTCACCAGGCGGATTTCGCCGGATTCCACCTCGCCCACGCCGAGGATCACGGAAACGAACTTGTCTATTCTCTGGTCGAGCAGCTCGCGGTTGATCCAGGCCAGCACCTCCCCCGGCTCGGTGAGCATGTTCGGCCGGTGCTCGCGGCGCAGTCGGCGGGAAAAATTCTTCAACAGCACGGTGACGAACGCCGAGGAGGCTCCGTGGCCGGAAACATCCGCCACGTAGAACGCGAAGTAGCGCTCGGTGATGGGAAAATAGTCGACGAAGTCGCCGGAAAGTATAAGGGACGGGACGATGCCGTGCTGAAAGCGGAACCCGTCGATGTCCATCGGATTCGGCGGCAGCATTCCCATCTGGATGTAGCGCCCGGCGCGCTGGTCACGCTCGAAATCCGCCACCAGCCGGGAAAGGCGGTGCTCCGCGTCGCTGGCTGCGGCCTTCCGGGCCCGGCGGATCGCCTCCATCCGCTCCGACAGCTCCGCATCTTTCATGGGCAGCGGCCACACATCCCGCACACCCGAGCGCAGCGCCTCCAGCATGCCCTGCGTATCCAGCGCGACGGTGGCCGCGAGCACCACCGGCAGCCGCGGATGCTCGGCGATCACTGCCCGGCCCTCGAGCAAATCGCTGACCACCACGAGATCTGGGAGCGAATGCTCGCACAGGGACATCACCGTTTGCAGGTCGCTTGCTGGAAGCACGGAACAACCGAGTTGGGTGAGCTGATCGAGTAGCCTGGCCGTACTCTCCTCGCCGGCGCCTGCTACGATCAGGCTCATGCTAGCGTTGAAAAGCCGACATAGATGGGACGCGAACCCTACTCCTCTGCCTGAGCGAAGACAAGGCATCCATGATCGACCTCAAAAATCGTCGTCCAGAAACGGATCGGACTCCACCGCCCCGTCGTTGACCAGGTATTCCCGACGCTGCCGGTAGGCATCGCGAATGAAGAGATAGCGGTCCCCGGACATCAGCTCCTCGGCCGAGAGCAGGTCGGCGCGGGTGTCCACCAGGTCCACGGCCATGGTGATGGCCCGGTCGCGACCGGGCGAGATGAGCATGACCGGATTGGTGAAGGCGTCGAACAGCATGCCCACCGCATGGGTGGTGTTGGCCGGGCCCCGGAACGGCAGCATCAAAAACGGCCCCCGACCTGCGCCCCACACCTGGAAGGTCTGGCCGAAGTCCTCTTGCTCCCGCGGCAGTCCATGGCGCGAGGCGATGTCGAAAAGCCCCGCCGCCCCCAGGGTGCTGTTGACGAAGAAGCGCCCGAGCCCGGCGAGCCCCTTGCGCGGCTTGCCTTGCAGGAACTGATTGAGCGCCACCCCCGGGGTGGTCAGATTGTCGAACACGTTGCCGATGCTGCGCTGCACCGGATCCGGCGTGACGCGATCGTAGCCCTTCGCCACGGGCCGCAACAGCCATCGATCCATGGCGTCGTTGAAAGCGTAGATGTCGCGGTTGACCGGCTCGAATGGATCCTCGGACTGTTCCGCGATCGCCGCCGGAGCCCCAATGGATCCGACGAGCAGCACGAGCGCCACAACGCGCGTGCACGACCTGCGCGGGGCGTAGCTGACCATGACGACTCCTGCTCGGGCCGCCGCCCGGCCCGGTTGATGCGTTTGTACAAGCTTAGCAGGGTTCGCGCGCCGATTTGATGGCCCGTTCGCCATTGTCGCCCCAGATCACGCGATTCCCATGGCGCGCTCGACCTCGAGGAACTCGCGGTCGAGCCGCTTGTGCGACACCTTGCCCCGCGTTCCCAGGGGCTCGGCGAACAGCGCCACACGCAGTTCCTCCACCGCGAAGCGCAGCCGCTGAAAGTCCTCCCCGGCCAGGCCGGGGGCCTCGGCCAGCCGCGCCAGACGCTTCTCGAAGGCGTGCGCGATCTCGCGCATCTGGGCATCCTTCTGCACCTTCCCCTGCACATGCTCGAGCCGGTACCGGAGGGCCTTCAGGTAACGCGGCAGCTCGGCGAGATAGGCGCGCGGAGTTGCCGACAGCACGTCCGCGGGCACCAGGCGATCGAGCTGGGCGCGCGCGTCCTCGACGATCGGCGCGTACGCCGGCGAGTCCAGCGATTGCAGGAGCCGGGCGAGCTCGAAACGCTCGGCCAGCACCGCGCGCAGGCTCTCCAGCGTTTCCTCGAACACGCGGGCCAGCGCGCCCTGGTGTTCCGCGATCCGGGCCTGGAACTCGGCGGCGGTCCGCGGCAGCGGCCGGCCCTCGAAGAAGCAGTACCACACGGCGCCGCGCAGCAGTTCGTCCTGCAACTCGCCGGCGCTGCCCAGGGCGGCGTACTGGAGCCCCATCTCCCGCTCACGGGAAGCGCGCTTCTTCAGATGGCGCGCGCTCTGCCCCACGTGCTTCAACGCCAGCCGCGCATAGCCGCCGGGATTCGCGCGCCGCTGCTCGGCTTCGCTAGGGAACAACTGCAGATCCACGTGGTCGCCACGATCCACGAAGGCCGGATGCGTCACCACCTGCCCCTCGGAGCCCTCCAGGACCCGGGTCGGGGTCAGTGTGACGTCCTCGGGGAACCGATCCAGCCCCGTGCGTTCGAAATCGGACGTTCCCCCGGCAGCCACCCGGGCCCGGACCTCGCTGGCGAAGCGCTCTTTGAGTGCAGCGAGGTCCCGCCCCTGAGCGAGCACGCGATCGTCTGTATCCACCACCTGCACGTTCATGAGCAGATGCGGCTCGATGCGCTCCCGGTGCCAATCCGCGGCATCCACCGGCACCCCGAACAGATCGCGTACGGCCCGGGCCAGCGCCACCGGCAAGCGGCCCTGGCGGTAACGATCCTCCCGCAGCAGCAACGGCAGCATGGCCTGGACCTTCTCCGGCACCGGAGCCAGCAGCCGCCGTTTGCTCTTCGGCAGCGAGCGCAGCCACTGCTCGCACACCGCCGGGAACAGCCCCGGCACCGACCACTCCAGTGCTTCCCCCACCACGGCCTGAAGCGCCCCCAGGGGGATGCGGATGGAGACGCCGTCGTCAACCTCACCCGGAGCGAACCGGTACTTGAGCGGGAACCGCGCGCCGCGCAGCACGAGCTCCGACGGATAATCCGCCTCGGTATACCGGACCCCGGCCTGCTCGCTGAGATCGGCCTCGGTGAAGAACAGGCGCGCCCGCTCCGCCTCGCCGGCACGGCGCCACCAGCGTTCGAGATCCGACATCCCGCAGACGTCCACGGGCAAACGCTCGGCGTACAGCGCCGCCTGGGCATCTTCGCTCACCAGCAGATCCCTGCGCCGGCCCCGCGCCTCGCGTTCGTGGAGCTCGCGGACCAGCGTCAGGTTGTGCTCCAGAAACGGCAACGGCCGTCGCACCGCACCCGGCACCAGGCCTTCGCGGATCATGATGTCGCGACTATGATCCGGGTCGATGCGCCCATAGGCCACCCGCCGGCGTTCCGCCAGGGGCAGCCCGTAGAGCATCACCGTCTCGTACGCCTGCACTTCGCCCCGGCGCATGCTCCAATGGGGCTCGCTGTAGGAGCGCTTCACCAGGTGCTGCGCCGCGGCCTCGATCCACCCGGGCTCCACGGGCGCCACCGTGCGCGCGTAGACACGCCGCGTCTCGGTGATCTCGCCCGCCATGACCCACTTCGGCGTGCGCCCCGCCAGCGCCGAGCCGGGAAAGATGCGGAACTTGAGATTGCGTGGCCCGCGATAGTAGCCCTTCTCGTCGTGCAGGCCGGTCAAGCTGAGCGACCCGGCCAGCAGCGCCCGATGCACGTCCGCCGCCCTGGCCTCCGTCGCGTTGGGCACCATCCCCAGATCCCGAACCGCCAGCAGCAACTGCCGGTGCAGCTCCCGCCACTCGCGCATACGGGCCGGCGACAGAAAACGCTTCTCGAGCTCGCGGCGCAGGTTCGCCCGGGTGTTCCGGTCCCGCGCCTCGTCGTGAAAGCGCCAGATGTTCGCCAGCGTGAGAAAGTCCGAGCGCTCGTCCACGAATTCCCCATGGGCGCGGTCCGCGGCCGCCTGCTTGTCCAGGGGGCGCTCCCGGGGATCCTGCACGGCCAGACCACTGGTGATCACCAGGACCTCGCTCAGGCTGCGGAATTCGTCCGCGGCCACCAGCATGCGCGCCAGCCGAGGATCCACCGGCAGGCGCGCCATGATGCGCCCCACTTTGGTGAGGCCCCGCGAGGTCAGCGCGCCCAGCTCCTCGAGCAGCTTGCGGGCGTCGCGCACCGCCCCCGGATCGGGCGGGTCGAGAAACGGGAACCGGGTGACGTCGCCGAAACCGAACGCCTCCATCGACAGCACCACCGACGCCAGATTGGTGCGCTTGATCTCCGGGTCCGTGTACTCCGGGCGTCCGAGATAGTCCGCCTCGTCGTAGAGGCGATAGCACACCCCGGGCGCCACCCGGCCGCAGCGTCCCATGCGCTGATCGGCACTCGCTCGGGAAATCGGCTCCACCGGCAACCGCTGCAGCTTGGAGCGGTACGAGTAACGGCTGATGCGGGCCAGCCCTGGGTCGATCACATAACCGATATTGGGCACGGTGATGGACGTCTCCGCCACGTTGGTGGCGAGGACGATGCGCCGCCGCTTGCCCGGCTGGAACACCCTGCGCTGGTCCCGCTGGGCAAGCCGCGCGTACAGCGGCAGGATCTCGAGCCGGTCACCCACGGCCTGGCGCAGCATGCGCGCCGTCTCCAGAATCTCGCGCTCGCCGGACTGGAACACCAGGACGTCCCGGGCCCGCCCCTGCGGACCGGTCTCGATGTCCTCGATACACTCGAGCAGGCGTTCCTCGTAGGGGCGCTCGTCCCCCACGTAGCGCACTTCCACCGGATAACCGCGTCCGCCCACCTCCACCACCGGCGCATCGCCGAAGTGCGCCGCGAACGCGGCCACGTCGATGGTCGCGCTGGTGATGATGATCTTGAGGTCCTTGCGCTTGTCGATGAGACGGCGCAGATAACCCAGCAGGAAGTCGATGTTGAGGCTGCGCTCGTGCGCCTCGTCGACGATGACCACCTCGTAGTTCTCGAGGAATCTGTCACGCCGGATCTCGGTGAGCAGGAGTCCGTCCGTCACCAGCTTCACCATGGTGTCGGGGCCGGTCTGATCGCTGAAGCGCACCGCGTAGCCCACTTCCTCGCCCTGGGTGACCTGCAGCTCCTCGGCGATTCGCGCGGACACCGAGCGGGCAGCCAGGCGCCGGGGCTGGGTGTGACCGATCATGCCGCGGCGGCCGAACCCGGCTTCCAGGCAGATTTTCGGCAGTTGCGTGGTCTTTCCGGAACCAGTCTCTCCGGCGACCACCACCACCTGATGGCGCTCCAGCAGCTTCCGGATCTCACCGGCGTGGGCGGCGATGGGCAGCTCGTCCGGATACGACAGCGCCAGCGCCCTGGCCCGGCGCCGCGCCAGGGCGGCCCGGGATCGGGCCAGCCGCTCGGCGAACGCCTGCGGGTTCTTGCGCGCCAGCCGGCGTAGCGGGAACACGTCCCGCCGCATGACCTCGTTGGGATCGAACGTGGGCTCAGTCATGTGGGGGGTGGGCTTCGACGCGGGAGCCACCGCCGCACCATCACCGCGACAGGAAGTTCATACTCTCTTCGAGACCGCGAATGGTGAGCGGGTACATCTGGCCGCCGACCAGCTCCTGGGTCATACCCACGGAGGTGGAGTACTCCCACGTCTCCTGCGGCGTGGGATTGATCCACACCAGCTTGTCGTAGATTTCCGCGAAGCGCTGCATCCACAGCGCCCCGGGCTCCTCGTTCCAGTGCTCGACACTGCCACCGGAATGGGTGATCTCGTAGGGGGCCATGGTGGCGTCACCGACGAACACGACCTTGTAGTCGTGGGGATACTTGTTGAGGACCTCCCAGGTGGGAATGCGCTCGTTCATGCGCCGGCGATTGTCCTTCCACACCGACTCGTAGATAAAGTTGTGGAAGTAGAAGCTTTCCATGTGCTTGAACTCGGTGCGGCTGGCCGAGAACAGCTCTTCGCACACCTTCACGTGCGCGTCCATGGAGCCGCCGATGTCGAAGAACAGCAGGACCTTCACGGTGTTCTTGCGCTCGGGACGCATGCGGATGTCGAGCATGCCCCCGTTGTGGGCCGTGGAGCGGATGGTGTTGTCCATGTCCAGCTCCTCGTCCTTGCCGGTACGAGCCAGCTTGCGCAGCCGCCGCAGCGCCAGCTTGATGTTCCGCGTGCCGAGCTCTACGGAATCATCGAGGTTCTTGTAGTGACGCTGGTCCCAGACCTTCTTGGCCTTCTTCTTTTTGCCCTTGCCCATGCCGCCCGGGCCCTTCCGTCCGGTGCGGTTCGGGTCGTCGCCCTCCTGGCCTTCTTCGTTGGATTGCGCGCCGTTTTGACCCTGCTGCTTCTCCTGCTCGGCCTTCGCCTCCTGAAACGCCTCGATCAGCTTCTCGAGCCCGCCGAGCGACTCGATCTTCTCGAGCTCCTCGGGGGTGAGGGACTTCTCGAACTCGCGGCGCAGCCACTCGTCCGGGATCAGCGACTCCAGCAGGCCATCGAGATCCTCGAGGCCTTTGAAATACGCGGCGAAGGCCCGGTCGAACTTGTCGTAGTGCTTTTCGTCCTTCACCAGACAGGTGCGCGAGAGCAGGTAGAACTCGTCGACGTTCGCGTACACCAGACGGTGCTGCAGCGCCTGCAGCAGGTCCATCAGCTCGCGGATGGTCACCGGGACCTTGTACTTGCGGAGGGTGAAGAAGAAATTGATCAGCATCGTCCGCTCCCGCGAATCGCGGTCGGGAGACCGCTCCTGGACATGGGCATGGGCCTCAGCCGCGGCTGTCGCGACGGTTCATGAACGCCAGCCGTTCCAGCAGATGCACATCCTGCTCGTTTTTTACCAGCGCGCCGTAGAGTGGCGGAATGGCCTTGCTCGGATCGCGGTTGGTGAGGATCTCGTCGGGAATGTCGTCCGCCATCAGAAGCTTGAGCCAGTCGATGAGCTCCGACGTGGAGGGCTTCTTCTTCATCCCCGGCACCTTGCGCACGTCGAAGAAGATCTCCAGGGCTTCCTTGACCAGCTCCTGCTTCACGTCCGGGAAGTGCACTTCCACGATGCTCTGCATGGTTTCCCGGTCGGGGAAATCGATGTAGTGGAAAAAGCAGCGTCGCAGGAATGCGTCCGGCAGCTCCTTCTCGTTGTTGGAGGTGATCACCACGATGGGCCGATGCTTGGCCTTCACCATCTCGTGGAGCTCGTAGACGTAGAACTCCATGCGGTCGAGCTCCTGGAGCAGATCGTTGGGGAACTCGATGTCCGCCTTGTCGATCTCGTCGATCAGCAAAACCACGCGCTCGTCCGACTCGAACGCCTCCCAGAGCTTGCCCTTCTTGATGTAGTTGCGGATGTCCTGAACCCGCTCGTCCCCGAGCTGCGAATCCCGCAGACGCGACACCGCATCGTACTCGTAGAGACCGTTGATGGCCTTGGTGGTGGACTTGATGTGCCACTGAATCAGCGGCAGCCCCAGCTTCTTCGCGATCTCCTCGGCCAGCATGGTCTTGCCGGTGCCCGGCTCGCCCTTCACCAGCAGCGGGCGTTGCAGATTCACTGCCGCGTCCACCGCCATGCTCAGCTCTTCGGTGGAGATGTAGGTATCGGTACTGTCGAAATTCATGCAGCTATCTCACAGGTCGTTGTGTGGGCACGGCGGCCGGAACCCCGGCGCCACCCCTCGCGAAGCTCGTTCGCCGGAACTGTCGCAGTCGGGAAGCCCGGTACTTTAAAGGAGCGCAATGTAGCGGATCAAGCGGCCCCCTCGGTATCCTCGCGGCCCAGCAGGGCCCGCAGACGAGCCAGGGAATCCGGCTCTCCGCCACCCCGGCCGCTTCCGCCGAGGTACCACACCGCGGCCCCTAGCAGCACGTTCACCAGCGCCGCGACCGCTGCGAGCCAGAGCGGCAGGGTCGGCCCGGTCGCCGTTGCCGCTGCGGACACCGGATCCCGGGAAGCCGGTACCTCGAGAGGCGGTGGCGCCGCCGGTTCCGCGGCCGGCTCAGACCCCGGCGCCGCGGGCTCGAGGATGGTACGGCCTCGCATGTCGAGCCGCACCCGCTTCGCTTCAGTGAGCGGCAGCGTCACCCGGATGGGCTCGGATTCAAGAATTACGTCCCTTCCATTTAGGTACTTACCCGACATATTTAACGTAACTTCTAGCATCCCGGCGTCCGCGTCGTCCACTGGCAGCTTCCACAGTCCCGCCGGCAGTCGCTCGAGGGCCCGCGCCTGCGCCGGCGCGGGCGGCCGCTGCACCAGGGCGCGGGCGAGGTGGGCCCGCTGGCGCTCGCCACCCG
>JBMCWS010000083.1:0-12568 GCA_048621375.1 Pseudomonadota bacterium
GTCGGTGGCGCGCGAGCGCGAGCTGGGGACGTTCGAGCAGCTCCAGGTCTCGCCCCTGCGCGTGCACGAAATTCTGCTCGGCAAGATGTTCCCGCCCGTGCTGGTGGGCGTGTTCCAGGCGACGCTCTACCTGCTGGCCGCCGTCTGGGTCTTCCAGGTTCCCTTGCGCGGCTCGCTGCTGCTGCTGTACCCGGCGCTGCTCGCGTTTCTCGCCTCGACCGTGGGGATCGGGCTGTTCATCTCCTCGCTCGCCTCGACGCAGCAGCAGGCGTTTCTGGGCTCGTTCCTGTTCCTGGTGCCGGCCATTCTGCTCTCGGGGTTCGCGACCCCCGTGGAGAACATGCCCGACTGGCTGCAGTCGGCGACCCTGGCCAATCCGCTGCGGCACTTCCTGGTGATCGTGAAGGGCGTCTACCTCAAAGGCATGCCGGCCGATGCCGTGCTCGAGAACGTCTGGCCCCTGTTGGTGATCGCCGCGGTGACGCTGCCGGTGGCCGCGTGGTTCTTCGTGCACAAGCGGGCGTGACGCCCGCAGCCGGGGCCGGCGAAGTACGCCGGACCATGCTGATCAGGGCGCACGGCGCAGCGCCCGGGCGATCTCGCCCCAGCGGCCGAGGTTCTCCGGGCGCCGGGTGATGTCCTCCTGGGCCAGATACATCACCAGCCGGCTGGCGTAGGGGCCGTAGCGCGCGATCAGCGCGTCGGCCAGGTCGTCCCAGCGCGCCGCCACGGAGAAGTGCGCGAGCACCTCGTCGGTCACCAGCCCGGCGATGCGGCCCATGTCGCCGGCGCGCATGGCCTCGCGCAGCCCTTCGCTCACGCCCTCGAAACCGAGGTCGGTGAACTGATAGGCGTAGTTGGGGGTGGAGCCGTAGAAACCGATCTGGGTGCGGGCGCGCTCGAGCAGCGGCGCTCGTTCCTCGGGGCTGTCGCCGGGGATGGCGAACACGGGGAATATCAGGTCGATGTCGTCGAGGCTGCGGCCGGCTTTCTCGGCGCCGTGGCGCACTTCCGGCAGCAGCCGGTTCTCGACGTAGGGAATGGAGTGCATCGGGTGCACGTGCACGCCGTCCGCCAGCTCGCCGGCCACCCGGCACATGTAGGGGCCCACCGCCGAGATGTCCACTTTCACGTCCTCGTGGTCGTGGCGGGCCGGGGACCAGGCGTCGGGCAGCAGGTTCAGGGTGTAGTACGGGCCCTCGTGGTGGAGCTTCTCCTCGCCGCGAAAGGCCCGCAGGGCGGCGCGCACCGCCGCCAGGTAGTCGCGCATCTGCGGCGCCGGGCGGTCCCAGGTGGCCGAGTAGCGGCGCTCGATGTGGGGCTTCACCTGGCTGCCGAGGCCGAGCCGGAATCGCCCGCCGGTGTTCTGCGCCAGCTCCCAGGCGATCTGCGCCGAGATCATGGGGCTGCGCGGAAAGGCCACCGAGATCCCGGTGGCGAAGTGCAGCGACGGCGCCGCCAGCGCGGCCGCGGTGATCATCATCCATGGCACCTGGCCGGACTCGGTGTACACCAGCCCGGAAAATCCGGCGGCCTCCGCGTCGCGCGCCAGCGCGGCGGTTCGCTCCCAGGTGCTCGCCCCGGTCATCATGTCGAAATGCATCGTTCCCTCCCGGCGACCCATGGTTGCAGCGGAAACTGCGGTTGCCACTGAAATTATAATGCATTACAAAGCGCCCGGTCCGCGTCCCGGACGCGGCGCGGGATCAGCGTACGCAGAATTCAACACGGCACAGGAACACGACATGGCCATCAAGACACGATTCACAGAAGCATTCGGCGTGGAGCACCCGATCGTTCAGGGCGGCATGCAGTGGGTGGGCTACGCCGAGATGGTGGCCCCGGTCGCCAACGCCGGCGGCCTCGGGTTCCTGACGGCGCTGACCCAGCCGACGCCGGAGGATCTCGCCAAGGAAATCGCGCGCACCCGGGAAATGACCGACAAGCCTTTCGGCGTGAACCTGACCATTCTGCCGGCCATCAACCCGCCGCCGTACGCCGAGTACCGCCAGGCGATCATCGAAGGCGGCGTCAAGATCGTGGAAACCGCGGGGTACAAGCCCCAGGAGCACGTGGACCACTTCAAGGAGCACGGCATCAAGGTCATCCACAAGTGCACTGCGGTACGCCACGCCGTCTCCGCGGAGCGGATGGGCGTGGACGCCATCTCCATCGACGGCTTCGAATGCGCCGGGCATCCGGGGGAGGACGACATTCCGGGGCTGATTCTCATTCCCGCCGCCGCCAACAAAGTGAGCATCCCCATGCTCGCCTCCGGCGGCTTCGGCGACGGCCGCGGCCTGGTAGCGGCGCTCGCGCTCGGCGCCGACGGCATCAACATGGGCACGCGGTTCTGCGTCACCCAGGAAGCGCCCATCCACGAGAGCTTCAAGCGGCAGATGGTGGAAAACGACGAGCGGGCCACCAATCTCATCTTCCGGACCCTGAAGAACACGGCCCGGGTGATGAAGAACGCGGTCAGCGACGAGGTGGTCTCCATCGAGGGCGCGGGCGGCGCCACCTTCGAGGACATCCAGCACCTCGTCGCCGGCACCCGCGGGCGCCAGGCCATGTCCGACGGCGACACCGACGGCGGCATCTGGTCCGCCGGCATGGTGCAGGGGCTGATCGACGACGTGCCGACGGTGAAGGAGCTCATCGACCGCATCGTCAGCGAGGCCGAGACCGTCTGCAGGACGCGGCTCGCTTCCTGCATCGGCTGAAGGGGCACCCGCCGCTCAGGCGGCGGCCGCCTGAGCGGCCGCTCACTCGGCGGCAGCGCCCTCAGCCCCGTCCCGGCGGGCCGCTTGCGGCTGCGCCGGGACCAGGTCGAACTCGAGGATCTTCCGGCACACGGCGTATTTCTCGAGCAGCTCCCGCTCATGGCGGGCACCGAGGTACAGCTCGGCGAGCTCGAAGCTGTAGCTGTCCTGGTAAGGCAGGGCCGCCAGCCGGGCGCCTTCCTCCACCAGGAGGTTGACCCGGGCCTCCGGGTACAGCGTTTCGATGCGGGCGAGCTCGGCCTCCCCCGGAACGCGGGTGATGGTGCCGTCGTGATAGACGCGGATCATGAACTTCGCCGCGACCTGGAAGGCACCCTGGCGGTGCGGGAACTCCGGACGCTCGCCGAGCGCGAGGTCCACCATCACCGCGTGGTGCGACGTGCCGTCCACCAGGCGGAACAGCGGACAGTGGGACTTGGAGATGCGGGCGTTGATCTCGAGTACCCACAGCCGGTCGCTGCGCCGGTGCCAGTAGAACTCCATGTTGAACGGTGCGTCGTCGTAGCCGATGCGCGCCATGATGGTCTCCGCCGCTGCCGCCATGCGGGCGCGCACCCGTTCCGGCAGGGTCGACGGGTACTGATAGCGGGTGAACGACGAGCGGTGGCGTCCGGATCGGATGGAATCGACCACGCCGTAGCTCACCACCCGGCCGCGGTGTACGTAGCCTTCCAGGGTGCACTGGCGGCCGGCCGAGACGATTTCCTCGGCGATGCACCAGTAGCCGTCCACGGGAGCGATCCCGCCGGCGCCGGGGACGTAGCTCAGGTACTGATTGAACGGCCGGCCGAAGCGCCCGATCTTCGCGCGAATCTCGGGGATGTGCCGCTCGAGGTCCCGCGGCCCGGAGATCCGGAAGCCCAGATGGGAGGAGTGCGCTTTCACGGGCTTGATCCAGAAGGGAAAGTCGAGATCGATCCGGTGGCCGGCCCGCTCCCGGAACGGATCCACGGCGCAGAACCGCGGCACCAGCTCCGGGGCGGCGGCCCGCTGCTCGAGCCGGGACCAGTACTTGTGCTCGCACTTGGCGATGGCGTCGTTGCTCGGGCCCGGAAGGCCGTACGCGTTGCGGAGCACGCCGGCGAGCGCGCTCGAGGGAAAGTCGAGATAGCCCACGATGGCGTCGATGGCGCCGTCGTGGCGGGCCAATGCCGCGTGCGCGGAGCGCACCAGCGCGTGGAAGTCGCACCGGCCCCGCCGCGGGCGTACCGCGTCGTGGTCGAGCAGCCGGATGAACCGGCAGTCTTCCCGGCGGCGGATGCTGCGAAGCTCCTGCTCGTTGGTGTCGTCGAGGCCCAGGACGAAGACGTTGCGCATGTTCCGCTCAGCCGGGGCCGATGCCGGGCCGTTCCAGAGCCATGCGGACCATGGTGTGCTCGCCTTCGGGGCGGAATCCGCGGCCTTCGTACAGATGTCGGGCCACCGCGTTCCCGGCGTCGACCTCGAGCCACAGCCGCCGGAACGCGAGATCCTCGAAGCAGTAGCGCTCGATGGCGCCCATGGCCGCGCGGCCGAGCCCGGCGCCCTTGCGGGTGACCACGATCCGGCGCAGGAGCAGCGCCCGGTCCGAGCTGTCGAGACCCTCGAGGATCACGTAGCCCGCGGGCTCGCCGCGATCATCCTCGATGATCAGGTGCTGCGAACGCGGCGCCTCGATACAGGCGGCGTGCTCCGCCCGCGACCACTGCTCGATGAAGGGCCGGTTCTCGGGCGCGCACTCCGCAGCGCTCACGAAAGCGAGGTCCGCGGGCTGCGTCGGCCGCAGCCGCACGCCGCCTGCGCGCAGGTCGGGGCCGGAACCGCTTTCGCGGCGCGCCGGCCGCCGGCTCGCCCGGCGCCGGGCGCTGGTGATGATGTGCTCGAGGAAATCGCCGTAGCCGAGCCCGGCCAGACGGGCCATCTCCGCCATCAGGCTCTCGGCCCCCCACTCCGGGTGGGCGTTGGCGTCGATGAGATGCGGGACCCCGGCCTCGTCACAGCGGAAGTCGAAGCGGGCGTAGTCCCGGCAGCCGAGGCGGTCGAACATGACGCCGCAATGGTGCTCGATGTCCGCCTGCATGGCGGCGGGCAGCTCGGCCGGCCGAACGTCGATGAGCTGCCAGTAGTCGGAGCGCTCGTCGGCCTTGGACTCGTGCGTCATGATCGGCGGCTGCGCCGCCCCCAACCGCTCGAAGCCGATTTCCAGCGCCGGCAGACAGCGCGCGCCGTCCGGCCCTTCCAGCACCCCCACCGTGAGCTCGCGGCCGGCCAGAAAACGGTCGGCGAGCACCCACTTCGGCGGCACGCGTTCGTGCTCGAGCTCGCGCAGGCGCGCCGCAGCCCCATGCTCGTCGTGGACCAGTGAGCGCGTGCTGATGCCCTCGCTGCCGCTGCCGTCGTTCGGTTTCAGCAGCGCCGGATACTGCGTGGGCAGGGTTGCCGGGTGCCCGCCCACGCGCAGCAGCTCGTGCCGGGGCACCGGAATGCCCTGCGCCGCCGCCGCGGCGTACATGCCGGCCTTGTCGTGGCAGATGCACAGGCAGGCGCCGTCCGCGCCGGCGAACGGCACCTCGAGCATTTCCAGCAACGCCGGGACGTGCATCTGCAGCTCGGCGAGATTGCGGTACCCGGCGTTGCAGAAGTTCAGGGTCAGGTCGAATGCGCGCGTCTCGAGCAGCGCCGGCAGACGCTCGTGCTCGGTGAGGTAGGTGACGTCCCGGATTCCCGGCAGGTCTGCCAGGGTCTCGCGCAGGCGCTCGAGGTCGCGGCGGTCCCGCTCGCTCTCCCTGCCGTCCGGGTGATAGGGGTTCGGTATTCGCGGGTCCGCCAGAACCACACCCAGCGACAGGCCGCCGGCTCGATCGGATAACGCCATGCTGCAGTTCCCTGGCCGATGCGGATGCCCGTCTTGCAAAACGCGATCCAGAAACGCGGACGCGTGGAGACACCGGCGAACCCTCGCCTGCAACGACGCCGGGGTGTAACTTTGCTCGGACGTTCATCATCGGGTAGCGGGTCATGGCAGCGTTCGACGTGGACCTCGAGATGCTGGCCAACCTGGGGGAATTCCTCAGTGCCCTGGTGGTCATTCTCTCGCTCATCTATCTGGCTCGGCAGATACGTCAGAACACCGGCGCGCAGCGCAATCAGAACTATGCGGTGGCGTTGGAGCGGATCTCGGAGCTGCAGGCGCGAATGAGCCAGCAGAGCGAGTTCGCCGACATGCTGGTGATCGGCACCAACGACCCCAGCCGCCTGAGCCGGCAGCAGCGCGTCCAGTTCACCTGGGCGTTCTACGAGATGTTCGGCTCCTTCGAGTTCATCTTTCTCCAGGCGCGCTCCGGCGCCATGCCCGACGCGGTATGGCGTCGCTGGGGCAACACGCTGCAGTGGTGGCTCTCTTTTCCCGGCGTGCAGCTCTGGTGGCAGTCCCGGCCGACCCCCTTCACGGAGCCGTTCACCGAGCTGGTGGACTCGTT
Organism: Pseudomonadota bacterium; assembly: GCA_048621375.1. Taxonomy (GTDB): domain Bacteria; phylum Pseudomonadota; class Gammaproteobacteria; order Pseudomonadales; family Azotimanducaceae; genus UBA7803. Next base: position 6,242 of record JBMCWS010000083.1, read on the forward strand.
GCTCACGGCCGGCCTTCCGGATCCGGCGGGCCACGAGCGCTGGGTGACGTTCCTGATGGGCGAACGCGTCGCGCAGCCGGCGCGTACCGGGTGACGCGCACCTCGAACCCGCGAGGCCGCCGCGGGTATCATCCGCCGTACCCTGAACCACGTACGGACAGCCCATGATGCAACGTGCCCTGCTCTGTCTCGCGGCGCTCGCCGGTACCGGCAGCGCCCCGGCCGCTCCCGTCGAGTACGACATCGACCCGGAGCACACCTATCCGAGCTTCGAAGGCGACCACCTCGCGGGCCTCTCGGTCTGGCGCGGCAAGTTCAACCGCACCACCGGATCCATCGTGCTCGATCGCGCGGCACGGACCGGTACCGTGGACGTGGTGGTGGATGTGAGCAGCGTCGATTTCGGCCACGATGAAATGAACGCCCAGGCGCGGAGCGACGAGTTCTTCGACGTCGAGCAATATCCCGAGGCGGCCTTCAGCGGCACCCTGGCGGCGTTCGAGGACGGCGCACCCACGCGCCTGACCGGGGAGTTGACGCTGCACGGCGTCACCCGACCGGTCGCGCTCGACATCAATTCGTTCAAGTGCATGCCGCACCCCGTGCTGGAGCGGGAGTCGTGCGGCGCCGATGCCGAGGGCAGCTTCGAACGCGACGAGTTCGGGCTCGACGTGGGCAAGGACATGGGCTTCGACATGACGGTGAAGCTCAGAATCCAGGTGGAAGCCGTCGCCGCGGAGTCGGCGGTGCAGGGGGAAAAATGAGACCCGGCGGGAATGCCCGTGGGGGGAGGGGGGAGAGGGGAATGCGTGCATCCCGCGCCGGATCTCGGGAACCATGTTGCGTCTGCTAACACGGCGCCACAAGCGGTTTTCTGATACGTTTTGTGTCAGTTTCATTTCTGTCCGTTGCGGGAGCGGCCTTCGCTCTCCCACTGCTCCAGAGTCCAGGATACGAGCTGCTCCGCGAGCCGGTCGCCGGCGCGGCCGAACGCCCGCACCGCGTTCTCCACGCTGCGCCCGCCGGCCGGCTCGCGTACGCTCAAGCGCCGGGCCGCGAGCACGCGCCGGCTCCCGGGATCGATGAGCCGGGCATCGAGACGGATCTCCACGGCCGGCGACGGGCCGGCGTCGTTCACCTGAAACGCGCGCAGGGTGCCGCCGAGTACCCGGTCCGCCTGCAGGTTCGCCGCGTCGCTGGTCACACTGGCGAAGCCGGCGGCGCCCGAGAACGCGTCCACGAGGTGATCGCGCCACAGCGTCGGCACCTGCGCGCTCCAGCGGGCGCCGGCGTAGACGCTCAAGCGGTTGTCCCGGTGGGCGACGAGGATGCGATCGCTGCGCAGCAGTCCGCTGGCGCCGGGGGCATCGATGCGCAGGTGGCGCCCGGCGCCCGCGGCCGCGGCCGCGGTGTGCTCGAGCTCGGACGCCGGCAGGGCGAAGACCTCGAGGGGCTGCGACTCCGGAAGAACCGTGCATGCGCCGGCCGCCAGCGCCAGCCCGATCAGCACCCACACGCGCAGTATGCCGCTCATGGCTCGAACTCGTCGATGGTGTCGCGCCCGAGCAGGTAGCTCGCTGGATCGTCCTCGAGCCGCCGGGCGATGTCCCGCAGGGTCGCCAGGGTATCGCGCAACTCCCGCAACGCCGGGCCGGCGTCGTTCAATGCCTGCATGCCGTTGCGCAGCGCGGGCTCGTTGTCGGCCAGCACCCGCTCGGCGCGTCGCGCCGTGCGCTCCAGGGACGCCATGGCGGCGGCGGCGCTGGCGAGGCCCCCGTTCCCGTGCTCGTCGATGAGCAGGCGGATGTCGGCCATCGCCTGATTCGCCTCGGTTACGGCGCCGGTGGTTTCCCGCAGCATCACACGGACACTCTCCCGTTCCTCGGCCAGCACGGCCGTGGCGGCTTCGATGTTGGCCAGGGTTCGGCGCAGATTCGCCAGGTTCTGCGTCGACAGCAATGCGTTGCCGCGCTCCACGAGCGTGGTGATGCCGGCCAGCAGCTCCTCGCTATTGCCGCGCAGCCGGGCGATGGGCGACGGCGTCGCCTCGATCACCGGCACACCGTCGTCGGTGACCGGCAGCGAGCGCGCGTCGGCGGCTCCGCCGCGAAGCTGGATGACCGTGATCCCGGTGATGTTGGGCATGCTCAGGCGGGCGCTGGTGCCGGCGTCGATGGGGGTGGTGGCGTCCACCTTGATGCGGGCCCGGACCCGGCGCGGGTCCTCGGGGTCCAGCTCCAGGCTCTCCACCTCCCCCACCGGAATGCCGCTGTAGAGGACGTCGCTGCCCACCGACAAGCCGGTGACCGCCTCGTGAAACACCACCTCGTAGACGCGCGATCCATCTCCCGGGCCCGAACGGGCCAGCCACGCCCCGAACAGCATGGCACCCGCCAGCACCGCCAGGGTGAATGCACCGATCAGCACGTGGTTCGCCCTCGGTTCCATCAGCCGGGCCCCGCGTTCGCTCGGCCCGCGGCCCGGGCGGCGCGTCCCCGGGGGCCGTGGAAGTAGGCCCGCACCCAGGGGTCGTCGGTGGCGGCCACGGCGTCCACGTGGTCCGCGGCGATCACGCGCTGGTCCGCCAGCACCGCCACCCGGTCGCACACCGCGTACAGGGTGTCGAGGTCGTGGGTCACCAGAAAGACGGTGAATCCGAAGGCGTCGCGCAGGGTCCGGAGCAGGCGGTCGAAGCCCGCGGCGCCAATGGGGTCGAGCCCTGCGGTGGGCTCATCGAGGAACAGCAGCTCCGGGTCCGTGGCCAGGGCCCGGGCCAGGGCCGCGCGCTTGATCATTCCCCCGGACAGCTCGGCCGGATACTGATCCTCCGCCCGTGCCGGCAGACCCGCCAGAGCCATCTTGACGGCGGCCAGGGCCTCGGCATCCCGGCGCCGCAGGCCCGCATGCTCGATGAGCGGCAAGGCCACGTTCTCGACCACGGTGAGCGACGAGATCAGCGCGCCGCTCTGGAACAGCACCCCGATGTGCGTTGCCATTGGCGCGTCCCGGGCGCCGTTGCCCCCGGTCAGCGACCGGCCCAGCACCCGCACGTCGCCGGCATCCGCCGGACGCAGGCCCACGAGCACCCGCAGCAGGACGGATTTGCCCGAGCCGGATCCGCCGACCACCCCGAGAATCTCCCCCCGGTACACGGTGAGGTCGAGCCCCTGGTGCACGCGGTGGTCGCCGAATCGTGTCTCGAGCCCTCGCACCTCGATAACCGCCTGCTGCGGCGCGGGTGCGTTCACAGCCCCACCTCCTGGAAGTACAAGGCGGCGACGGCGTCCAGGAGAATCACCAGAAAGATGGCCTGCACCACGCTGGAGGTGGTGTGGGCGCCCACGGACTCCGCGCTGCCGGTAACCTTGAAGCCCTCGAGGCAGCCGATGGCGCCGATCACGAAGGCGAACACCGGGGCCTTGGCCAGCCCCACGAGAAAGTGCCGGATCGGCACGTCGCCGATGGTGGCCAGAACCTGAACCAGCGGCATGTCGAGGGTGCCCACGGCGACGACGGCGCCGCCCGTGAGACCGGACATCACGGCGATGAAGGTCAGCATGGGCAGCGTCAGCAGGAGCGCCAGCAGCCGCGGCGCGACCAGCAGCTCCATGGGGTCCAGACCCTGGACGCGCAGCGCATCGATTTCCTGGTTCGACTTCATGGCGCCGAGCTGCGCCGTGAAGGCGCTGGCCGTGCGGCCGGCCAGCAGCACCGCGCTCAGCAGCACCCCGAACTCGCGCATGAAAGCGAACGCCACCAGGTCCACCGTGTACGCCGAGGCGCCGAAATCCGCCAGCACGGTGGCGCCGAGAAACGCGATCACCGCGCCCACCATGAACGTCAGCAGCGCGACGATGGGGACGGCGTTCAGCCCCGTCTGCTCGATCTGATTGACGAGCGCGTTCACGCGCCAGTGCCCGGGCCGGAAACCCCCCCGGGCCAGCGTGAGCACAGACAAGCCGATGAACGCGAGCAGGAGGTGCAGCATCGTCAGCACCTCCACCAGCACGCGGCCGATCCGGGCCAGCTCGTCCAGTGCGGGGTGATGTCGCGGGGGCGCGTGATCCGCACACCGCGCTGAGGCGTCGGCCACCGCCTGCAGCAGCGCCAACCGCTCCGGCGGCAGGCCCGACGCGGCGGTGTCCAGGGCGGCCGCGGCATCGGTGCCGGTGAGCCGGACGAGCAGGCTGGCGCCGGCGGTGTCGAGTGCCCCGACGTGGGTGAGGTCGAGCTCGGGCAGCGAGGCGGGCCGCAGCCGTTCCACACGCCGGGCCAGGGCGGGGTAGTGCGGGAGGGTCCAGTCGCCGAGCGCCCGCGACGGCCGGCGCCCGTGATCGTCCGGCTCCAGACGACCGGGCGCCGACGTCGGGCGCGCTGCGTCCGGTGGCGCCGTCAAAGTGCCGCCACAGCGGCCTCCACCACCTGCTGATCCTGCTCGCCGGTGCCGCCGCTGACCCCCACCGCGCCGACCACCTGATCGCCGCTCTTCAGCGGCAGCCCGCCGGCGAACACCATGATGCGGCCGCTGTTGGATTGCTGGATGCCGTAGAACTGCTCGCCGGGCTGGGCGTTCGCGCCGAGGTCCCGGGTCGAGATGTCGAAGGCGCGGGCGGTGAAGGCCTTGTTGATGGCCACGTCCACGCTGCCGATCCAGGCGCCGTCCATGCGCGCGTGGGCCACCAAGTTGCCCCCGGCGTCCACCACCGCGATGTTCTGGGGTTGTCCGATGCCATCGGCCCTTTTGATGCCTGCCTCGATGATGCGTTGTGCTTCGGCCAGCGACACGGACGACTGCTGAAACATGGGTTTGCTCCCGGTGCTGGGCGTCCGCTGAGCCAAGCAATCCCTGCGCCAGGCGCGGGCGCGACCCGTTTTCCCGTCCTCCGGCAGGAGCCGGTAGACTGGTATGTCCGCGGCTCGTAGGACAAGAACGCATGGAAGTCACCGGAACCGTGATCGCCCTGGTCAGCCTGCTGTTCCTGGTGAGCGTTCTGTCGTCGATGATCAGCCCGCGCCTCGGCATCCCGGTGCTGCTCCTGTACCTGTTCGTCGGCATGCTGGCGGGCGAGGACGGGCTGCTGGGCATCGCTTACGGCGACGTCTTCTCGGCGAGCCTCATCGGCTCCGCCGCGCTTGCGGTGATTCTCTTCGACGGTGGGCTCAGGACCAGCTACCGCGCGTTCCGGGTGGGGCTGCGGCCGGCGCTGGGGCTGGCCACGTTCGGAGTGGTGGCGACCGCCGCCATCACTGGTACGGCGGCGGCGTGGATCCTGGGGATCGGCTGGATGGAGGCGTTGCTGGTCGGCGCCATCGTCGGCTCCACCGATGCAGCCGCGGTGTTCTCGTTGCTCCACGGTCAGGGGATGGCGCTGAAAGATCGGGTCGCCTCCACCCTGGAGATCGAGTCCGGCGCCAACGATCCCATGGCGGTATTCCTCACGGTACTGCTGGTGGAGGCGGTGGCGGGCGGGGAGCGGCCCGGTTGGGAAACCATCCCCTACTTTCTGTGGCAGATGGGCGCGGGCGCCGGAATCGGCGCCTTGGCCGGGCTCGGTCTCGCCTGGGCCGTCACCCGGCTGACCCTCAATCCCAGCCTGTATCCGCTGCTGGTTCTGTTCGGCGGGCTGTTCGCCTTCGGCATCGCCGGCACTCTGGACAGCAGCGGGTTCCTGGCCGCGTACGTGGCGGGGCTGGTGCTGAGCGGCCGCGTCTCCCGCGGGCTGTACAACATTCAGCGCTTTCTCGACGGCGCGGCCTGGATCGCCCAGATCGGCATGTTCCTGATGCTGGGGCTCCTGGCGACGCCCACCGCGCTGCTGCCGTACGCCACCAGCGCGCTGGTCGTGGCGCTGGTGCTGATCTTCGTCGCCCGCCCGCTGGCGGTGGTCGTCTGCCTGCTGCCGTTTCGCTTCAACTGGCGCGAGCACCTGTTCGTCTCGTGGGTGGGGTTGCGGGGCGCGGTGCCGATCATCCTGGCGCTCTTTCCGTGGATGGCCGGCATCGAGGAGTGGTACATCTATTTCAACATCGCCTTCTTCGTGGTGCTGGTGAGCCTGTTGCTCCAGGGCTGGACCGTGGCGCCCATGGCGCGCCTGCTCGACCTCGAGGTGCCTTCCCGCAGCGGCCGCATGCAGCGGGTCGAGTTGGGTATGCCGGGGCAGGAGGAATACGAGCTGGTGGGGTACCGGATCGATTCCGATAGCCCCATCGCCGGTGGTGCGCCGATGCACGTGGACTGGCCGGGCGACGTCCGGCCCCTGCTGGCGATCCGCGACCGCCAGGTGATCCACGCGGACAGAATCGACGCCTTGCGTTACGGGGATCACG
>JBMCWS010000084.1:0-12114 GCA_048621375.1 Pseudomonadota bacterium
GAGCTCTCGGTTGCCGTGGAGCACGCCAACAACTTCACCGCCGGCCGGAGCGACGGCGCCCGGGCGTATCTGGACGGAACCACCACCGTGACGTCGCTGACGCTGCGGGGTAGCGGTGGCCGGAGCCTGGAATGGGGGCTGGAAGTGCCGCTGGTGCAGCACAGCGGCGGGTCTACCGACGGCCTCATCGACGGCTTCCACGAGCTGTTCGGATTGCCGGACGGCGGCCGCGGGGCGGCACCACGGGACGCGCTGGAGTACCGGCTCGTGCGGGACGGGCGGACCGTGGCCTACGTCGGAGAACGCCGTCGTCACCTGGGCGACCTGCGCGGCTGGCTGGGTTACCGCCTGGCGGACGCTCCCGGACGCCAGAGCGCGGTACGCGTGCTGGTGAAGGCCCCGACCGGCCGTATCGACGATCTCTCCGGCTCGGAGGGCACGGACCTGGCGCTGTGGTGGGAAATGCACGATCGTCGGTGGCTCGAGGACGGCGGCGTGGCCGTAACGATGATGGCTGGGGTGACGGTCACCGGGAACCACGCCCTCGCGGGGGTGGATCGCCAGCCGCTGGTGGCCTCGGGGCACCTCGGCTTTCATTATCCGGTGAGCGCTGACGTGTCGCTGCACGCGCAGCTCGACGGTCACAGTGACATCCTCGACGCAGAGCTGCCGCAGCTCGCTCAGGCGGCGGCGCTCGGGACCCTGGGTGCTACCTGGCGGTGGTCGTCGACGCGCTGGCTGGACGTCTCCCTCACCGAGGATCTGACCACCCGGAGCGCGCCGGACGTGGTGTTCCGGATGGCCGTGGGCAGCCGCTTCTGATGCCGGAGGCGACGCCGCGTCACGCCACGCCACGGCTCGGCGGTTCCCTGCGGGATCTGGCCGACGAGACCTCCGACGTGCTCATCATCGGCGGCGGCATCACGGGCGCCGGCGTGGCTCGCCACGCAGCGCAGGCCGGGCTGCGTACCGCGCTGGTGGAGGCGGACGACTTCGCCGCCGGGACGTCGAGTCGCTCCACCAAGCTGATCCACGGCGGTCTGCGCTACCTGGCCATGGGGGACTTCGCGCTGGTGCGCGAGAGCGCGCGGGAACGCAAGAGCGTGCGGCGCATGGCGCCCCACCTGACCGAGCCGCGCTGGATGCTGGTGCCCGCCGCGAGCTGGTGGCGGCATGTCGAGCTCCGCGTGGGAATCGGCCTGTACGAACGGCTGGGAGCGGTGGCGCGGGAGGAGCGGCACCGTAACTGGGGCCCCGACGAGCTGGATGCCGGCGAGCCTCTGTTGGCCCGTGACCGGTATCGTCGGGCGTGCGTGTATCGCGAGTACGTCACCGACGACGCCCGTCTGGTGCTGGCGACGCTGCGGGCGGCCGCCCGCGGCGGCGCGCGGCTACTGAACTACGTCCGGGCGCGGGCGGTGGAGCACAGCGACGGGGCGTGCCGGGTGCTGGTGGCGGACACGGCCACCGGCGAGCAGCGCGAGCTGCGGGCGCGCGCCGTGGTGAACGCGGCGGGCCCCTGGGCGGAATCGCTGCTGGCGCCGACGCCCACGCCGCGCCTGCACCTCTCCAAAGGTGTGCACGTGGTGTTCCGCCACGCGCGGCTGCCGCTGGCGCATCCGGTGATGGTCACCGCCGCGGACGGCAGGCCGGTGTTCGTGATTCCCCGGGGGGCGGTGACCTACGCGGGCACCACGGATACCACCTATGGCGCACCGCCGCAGCACTGGCCCGGGGTGACGCCGGAGGACGTGCAGTACCTGCTGGATGCGGTGAACCGCAACTTCCGCGTGGCGCCGCTCGCCGCCGCCGACGTCGTCGCGACCTGGAGCGGACTGCGGCCGTTGATCGCCCAGGCCGGCAAGGCGCCGAAGGAGATGTCCCGTCGCGACGAGATCTGGCGCCATGGCGCCGTCGTCAGCGTGGCCGGTGGCAAGCTCACCGGGTTTCGCAGGATGGCGGAGCAGACCATGACCGCGGTGGCGGAAGTGCTGCAGCGCGAGCTGTCGGTAACCGATCCGCTCGAGCCGCTGCCGGGCGGTGACCTGGAAGATCCTGCGGCCCTGGTGGCATCGGTGGCCGGGCGCTACGGCCTGGAGCAGACGGTGGCGGAGCGGCTGGTGCGGGCCTACGGCAGCGAGGTGCCCGCGGTGCTCGGCGAGACTCCCCGGCGGCTGTCCGCGTCCGTGTTCGACGAGGAGGTGGTCTGGGCAGTGGAGGTGGAGGCGGCCCGCCGCCTCGACGACCTGATCTACCGCCGCCTGGGGGCCGCCTGGTACCTGCCGGACGAGCGCGACGCCCTGGTCTCCGTCGCCGCTGCCCGCATGGCGGAGCTGCTGTCCTGGCCCCCGGCGACCCTCGAGGCGGAGCTCGCGCGCACCCGGCGTCGCCTGGCCGCGGAGCGCGCGCCGTTCACTCCGCCGTGAGCGGGGCGAGCAGGAAGTGCCCGTGGCTCACGCCGATGGGGCGCGCCCGCTCTTTCTGCCAGATTTCCGAGCGGACGTTGGCGACCCGTCGGCCGTGCCGGGTGACGATGGCCCGGCCGTAGGTGGCCTCGGGCCGTCCGGAACGCAGGTAGTCCACGGACACGTCGATGGTGCGGGGCAGGCGCTCGCAGGAGGTATCGAACAACAGCTGGATCTGCGCGGTGATCTCGAGCAGGGCGCCGATGGCGCCGCCGTGCAGGGCCGGCAGGGTGATGTTGCCCACCAGGTGGGGTTGAAACGGCATGATGGTGGTGAGCTCGTTGCCTTTCCGGTCCACTTCGATGCCGAGGAACCGCGCGTAGGGTATGTGCTCGACCACCGCCGCCATGTCGCGCCCGCGTCCCTGAGCGCGAAGCTCCGCCAGCAGCTTCATGTTTCGCCTCCGCGGCGCACCTCGGCCGCGTTCACCGTCCCCTGCATGAAGGCCGCTACGCAGGTGGCGATGGGGTCTTCCGGCGTCGATTGATAGGCGGTGGCGCGGACGAAGGCGATGTGCCGGGTGCGCTTGTAGCAGAACGCTTCGGCGTAGATGTCGCGGCGGGGCTCGGCGGCACCCATGTAGTCGATGCGCAGATCCAGGGTGGCGACGGAGACGGCGTCAGGCGGTCCGTCCGCCGGCCGCACTGCCACACCGCAGGCGTTGTCCAGCAGTGCGGTGAGCACGCCCCCGTGGACGACACCGGTGTCCGGATCGCCCACCAGATGCTCCGCGTAGGGCACCCGCACCAGACAGCCGGTGGCGTCGTGCCGCAGCAGCGTCATGCCGATGGCGTCGGCGTGGGGAATGCTCGCCATATGGTCCTGCAAGGTCTCCACGAATCTCCATTAGCCGGTGGTACACTCGGCCGTTGTGAAAAGGCTAAAGCTTATTGGGAGGGTAGTGCGATGGCAATGCAGCATACGCCGCTATTGATGGCCAACATTCTGGACCGCGGGGCCAAGGTGGCTCCGGACGAGGAGATCGTCACGGCCACGTCGGACGGTGTTCGGCGGCAGACCAATCGGGAGACCCGCAACCGCGCTCATCAGCTCGCCCACGCGCTGGCGGAAGCGGGTGTCCAAGTCGGCGATCGCGTCGGTACGTTCATGTGGAACGGCTCCCGTCACCTCGAGGCGTACCACGCCGTGGCCGGCATGGGCGCTGTGCTGCATACCCTGAACATTCGCCTGTCGCATCACGATCTGGAATACATCATCGATCACGCCCGCGACAAGGTGATCATCGTCGATGCCGACGTGCTGCCATTGCTCGAGAAGCTCGCCGGTCGGATGCCGAGCGTGGAGCTGTTCGTGGTCGCCGCCGAGCCCGGGTTCGAGGGCTGGGAGACGAAGCTGCCGAACGCCGTGGACTACGAGACGTTCATCGCCGGCAAGCCCACGCAATACGAGTGGCCGCTCATCGACGAGACCTCGCCGTTGGGCCTTTGCTACACCAGCGGCACCACGGGCAACCCCAAGGGGGTGGAGTACGAGCATCGCTCCCAGTACCTCCACACCCTCACCCAGTGCATGACCGACAGCATGAACCTGTCGGCCCTCGATTGCGTGCTGGGCGTGGTGCCGATGTTCCACGCCATGGGCTGGGGCGTGCCGTGGTCGGCACTGATGCTCGGCTGCAAGCAGGTGCTGCCGCACCGCTTCATGGATCCGGTGCGGCTCACCGAGCTGATCGCCGAGGAGCGGGTGACCCTGTCTGCCGCGGTGCCCACCATCTGGCAGGGGGTGAAGACCGCCTATGAAGCGGACCCGGAGCGCTACGACCTCTCGAGCCTGTCCCGGGTGACCTGCGGCGGCTCGGCGCCGCCCGCGTCGCTGATCCGGTGGTACTGGGACGCCCTGGGCGTGGAGATGATCCAGGGCTGGGGCATGACCGAGACTTCGCCTCTGGTCACCCTGTCCCGCCGGGTGATGAAGCGCTCCCAGCTCGAATTGCCGGAGGACCGGCAGTTCGAGAACATGGCCAAGGCCGGCCAGGTGATGCCGGGCACTGAGGTGGAGATCTTCGACGAGAACTTCGAGCGTCTTCCGCACGACGGCGAGTCCGTGGGCGAGATTCTGGTACGCGGACCCTGGATCTGCTCCGAGTACTACAAGGATCCTCAGCCGGAGAAGTTTCACGACGGCTGGCTCATCACCGGCGACGTCGGCAAGATCGACCCCGAGGAGTACCTGATCATCAGTGACCGCTCCAAGGATCTGGTGAAGAGCGGCGGTGAATGGATCTCCTCGGTGGATCTCGAGAATCATCTGGTGGCGCTCGAAGGCGTTGCCCAGGCGTGTGTGGTGGCCCAACCGCATCCCAAGTGGGACGAGCGCCCGGTGGCGCTGGTGGTGCTCGATCCCGGCGTCGAGCTCTCCAAGGAGGCCATTCTCGACCATGCCGGGCAGGCGTTCGCCAAATGGCAACTTCCCGACGATGTGCTGTTCGTCGACGAGATCCCGCTGACGTCCACCGGCAAGATGGACAAGAAGGTGGTGCGGGCGGACCTCGACGCGAGGGGCTACGTGCTTCCAGAGATGCGGGACCAGGCGAGCTGAGCGGCACTGGGCCCCGGCGTCCCATGGCAGGCGTGGTTCAATGACCCCGGCGCGGCGCTGGCTGCGGGCCAGACTGGCCCGGGGTGTCCGCCGCGCGCGGGTGAGCGCCCGGCTCTGGCTGCGGCGGCACCCGCGGGTGAGCGGCTTCCTCGAGCGCGCGGGCTGCCTTCACGTCGACGAGTACACGCTGGCGCGCGGGGTCGCCGTTGGGTTCCTGGTGGGGCTTACGCCCACCGTGGGCGCGCAGACGCTGCTGATGCTGCTGTTGTCCGTGCCGCTGCGGGCGAACTTCCCGGCCGCCTTCATCGTCTCGTGGATCAACAACCCGCTCACCATGGCGCCGCTGTACTTCGGCTTCCGTCAGCTCGGAACCTGGATTCTCAAGCCGGTCACGCTGCGTTTCGAGTCACTGTCCGGGGTCGAAGAGGACGTGGCCGCGGAAACGGTGTCGATCGTGGTGGGGAGTCTGTGCGTCGCCCTGCCGGCCGCCGTGATCGGCTACTTCGTCTTTCTCTACGTTTGGCGCCGCTTCGATCTGCACATGCCGGCGCCGGTGCAGCCGGAGGCGAAGGCCGGCCCGCGTCAGTCCAGCCGGAACTCGTAGAGGGGCAGGTCGCGATCGGGGATGCACTCCGAGGGCCGCTCGCCGATGTGCTCGGCGCCGGCTTGCTCGAAGAAGGCGGCGGCATGGGGGTCCGCCTGGACCACCAGGCGGTCGAGACTCTGCTCCCGGCAGGCCTCCAGGGCGTGCTCGAGCAGTGCGCGCCCGTAGCCGCGACCCATGCAGTCGGGCTCCACGAACAGTGCATCGAGTTCCGCCGCCGTCGGCGAGATCTTGACGACGGCGCTGAAGCCGCGGATCGCGCCGTCGTCCTCGACCACGTGAAAGCCGCCAGCGGCCACCGTCTCCGGGGGGTAGGTGAGCGCCCGGCGGGAGGCGGCCATGAACGCCTCGGAATAGCCCCAGTGGGCTTTGGCGCGGAAGGCGAGCGCGCTCAGGCGCTCGGCTTCACCGGCAGTGGCGGCGCGAAGTCGCACGCCGAGGGACCTCAGCGGCCCTGGTACTGGGGCTGACGCTTCTCCATGAACGCCTTCGGCCCTTCCTTGGCGTCCTCGGTCTGGAACACCGGCCCGGAGATGCGGTTTTCGATCTGCAGCGCGTCCTGTTCCGGCTTGCCCAAGCATTCCTTCACCGACTGGCGGATGGCCTTCACCGCCAGCGGACCGTTGCCGGCGATTTTCTCGGCGATCTCCATGGCCTTGCCCATGTAGTCGTCGGTCACGTAGTTGAGGAATCCGAGCTCAAGGGCTTCCTCGGAGAGGATGAGATCGCCCGTGAGCAGCAGTTCCATGGCCTTGGCGTAGGGCATCTGCACCGGCAGACGCACGGTGGAGCCGCCGGCCGGAAAGATTGCCCACTTCACTTCCTGGACGCCGAGCTTCACCCCGGGGGCGGCGATGCGGATGTCGGTGCCCTGGACCAGTTCCATGCCGCCGGCGATGGCGTGCCCGTTGATGGCGGCGATGACGGGCTTCTCGGTATCGAGATTGCGCAGCAGGGCGCGGCCACTGATGCCGGGGTCCGCGGCCACGCGCTCGTCCCATTCGTTTTCGGGCTGGCGGGTGCCGGAGACCATGGGAATGAGCTCGCCGAGATCGGCGCCGGCGCAGAATGCGCTGCCGGTGCCGGTGAGCACCGCGACCCGTACCTCGTCGTTGGCTTTGACCTCTTCCCAGGCGTCGGCCAGGCGCACGGCCACTTCGGGATTGATGGCGTTGCGGGCATCGGGTCGATTGAGGGTGATGACGGCCACGTGGCCGCGGGTCTCGAAATCTACGAGGGACATCTTTGGCTCCTGTCTTCTTGAAAGTACGGGTGACGCCGCCAGCCGGCGGCATCCCGGACTCTACTAGACCCGGATGGTTGTGCGGTAGTCTGGGCGGTTTGCAGACGCAGGAGGAGTCGTGGCCGATTACATGAGCATTGCCGAAGCGCGGGATGCCGAGGGTCTGCGCATGGCCTGCATTCGCGGGGTCCCCAGTCCGTGGACCGAGGCTGCCCGCGGTATCTTCCGCGTGAAGGGACTGGCGTGCCGATACGCGGCGCCCGCGGCGGACGAGCCCGCGGACGCCGTCGCCGAGTGGGCCGGTGATACCAGCGTGCCCGTGGTGGCGTATGCGCGGGAGAAGCTGCGCACGGGCTGGGCGGAGATTCTGCTGCTCGCCGAGCGCCTGGCGCCGGAGCCGGCGCTGATACCGGCTGAGCCGGAGGAGCGCGCGATGCTGTTCGGCCTGGGCCACGAGATCTGCGGCGAGATGGGGCTTGGCTGGTGCGTGCGCTTGTTGATGGTGGAGCGCTCCCTCGAGCAACGGCACGCGTCGGCGTTTCCGAACGCCGTGGCCGAGATGCTCGCGAGCAAGTACGGCTACGAGCCGGATGCCGCGGCCCGGGCCAGAGACCGGGTGCCGGAGATCCTGGCGATGCTCGACGCGCGTCTCGCGCGCTCGCCGTTTCTGCTCGGCGAACGGCTCACCGCCGCGGACATCTACTGGGCCACGTTCGCCAATCTGTTGACGCCGCTGCCGGAAGCGGACATGCCTGCCATTCCGGCGATCCGCGCAGCGTATGCGGGCTCTGAGCCGTGGCTGCTCGAGGCGGTGACGGAGCGGCTGCGGACGCACCAGCGCACCATCTACGACCGCTACCTCGAGTTACCCGTGCCGCTGTAGCGGCACGGCTTCAGGGGCGGTCGAATTCCAGCGGTGCGCCCTTGGGCCCCGGAAGGTCACGGCCGTTGCGAAAGCGCAGGTGTCCGTTCACCCAGGTCGCGGTCACGCGCCCGTGCAGCTCGATTCCGGCGAATGGGCTCCAGCCGCACTTGGACCGGATTGCGTCGTCGGCGAGCTGCCCGGGATCCACCAGCACCAGGTCGGCGTGGTAGCCCTCGCGGATGAACCCGCGGTCGCGGACGCCGAACAGCCGCGCCGGCGCGTGCGCGGTCTTCTCCACCACCGTCTCGACGTCGAGCACCCCCTGGTGTACCAGCTCGAAGAGCGACGGCAGGGCGTGCTGCACCAGGGGCAGCCCGGCGGGCGCCGCGGGGTAGGGGCGCGCTTTCTCCTCGGCGGTGTGGGGCGCGTGATCGGTGGCGACGACGTCGATGCGGCCTTCCGCCACGGCCCGGCGCAACGCGTCGCGGTCCTCCCGGGTTTTGATGGCGGGATTGCATTTGATCCGGGTTCCCTTGTCGGCATACCAGCGCTCGTCGAAAAACAGGTGATGAACGCACGCTTCGGCGGTGATGCGCTTGCCGTCCGGCGGGCCGGCCGCGAACAGCTCCATCTCCCTGGCAGTGGTGAGGTGGAGAACGTGCAGTCGCGAGCCGAACCGCTTCGCCAGCGCCACCGCCAGCGATGACGAGCGGTAGCAGGCTTCCGCGGAGCGGATGCGCGGGTGTTCGGTGATCGGGATGTCGTCGCCGTAGCGCGCCCGGGCCGCTGCTTCGTTGGCCTCGATGGTGGGGGTGTGCTCACAGTGGGTGGCGATGACGAGCTCGGTGCCCGCGAAGATGCCCTCGAGCGTCTTTTCGTCGTCCACCAGCATGTTGCCGGTGCTGGCCCCCATGAACACCTTGATGCCGCAGGCCCGGTGCGGATCCACGGTCTTCACCGCCTCGAGGTTGTCGTTGGTGGCGCCGAAATAGAAGGCATAGTTCGCCTCGGAGTGCTCGGCCGCGCGCCGGTGCTTGTCCTCGAGGGCCTCGTGGCTCACCGTGAGCGGGTTGCAATTGGGCATCTCCATGTAGCTGGTGATGCCGCCCGCCACCGCGGCCCGGGATTCGGTGGCGATGGTGCCCTTGTGTTCCATGCCGGGCTCGCGGAAATGCACCTGATCGTCGATCATGCCGGGGAGGAGGTAGGCGCCGGCAGCATCCACGACCTCGGCGCCGGGCGGCGCCGCTCGGCCGATGCCGGCGATGCGCCCGTGCTCGATCAGCAAGTCGCCCTCGACGACAGAGCCTTCATTCACGATGCGGGCGTTGGCGATGAGGGTGGTCTCGTTCATGCGCGTACTGTACCCGAAGCGGCCGGTAGCTGTGTGCTTTGTCACGGTGGTCGGGGAGTCCGTCATCTATACTGCGTTCGGCAGTAAGGAGAATGATTCATGATCACACGTTCGCTGACGGCGGCATGCTTGCTCGCCCCCTGGCTGGCGGCAGGCGCCCAGGCCGATACCCTGTTCGGGATCTACGCCGGTGCTGGCAAATGGCAGCAGAACTACGAGGGCGACTTCGCGTCGCAGGGCACCGCCATCGACCTCGAGGATGATCTCGACATCGACGACGAGGACAACAACGTCGCCTATCTGGCGCTGGAGCACGGAGTCCCGGTGATGCCGAACGTGCGCGCCAACTACGCCGACATCTCCGGCAGCGGCAGCAGCACCTTGAGCCGCACGATCACATTCCGCGGCGAGCAGTTCAACGTCACCCAGGCCGTCTCCTCGGAAGTCGATTTCGAGCAAGTGGATGCGATCGCGTACTACGAGGTGCTCGACAACGTGGTCTCCCTGGATCTCGGCGTCGGCGCGCGCTGGGTCGACGGACACGTGGAAGTGGTATCCCCGACGCAGTCGGGCCGGGCGGATTTCGAGGGCACGCTTCCCATGCTCTACGGTCGGGCGCGATTCGACCTGCCGCTCACGGGGCTCTGGCTCGGCGGCGATCTCATGGGGCTGACCTACGACGATCACGACCTGCTGGACGCGACCGTCCAGGTGGGCTGGGAATCCGCCGTCGGCCTGGGCGCCGAGGTCGGCTACCGCACCTATCGGCTCGACCTCGACGACATCGACGAGATCGACGGCGCGGATATCGACATCAACGGGCCCTACGCCGCGATCAACTACCACTTCTGACCCCGGCCGCAGCCGCGGCCGCACGGCTGCGTTACAATCCGCCGATGACGTCGTCGAAGGTGGAAAAATACCTGCGCCGGGCGCTCCCCGCCGGCGGGCTCATCAGCGGCGCGCGGGCCACGCGGCCGTACGAGACCGACGGACTGACCGCACTCCGGGAGACGCCCTGGCTGGTGGCCCTGCCGGAGTCGGAATCCCAGGTGCTCGCGGTGCTGCGGATCTGCCGGGAGCAGGGGGTGCCCGTGGTCCCGCGGGGCGCTGGCACCGGCCTCTCCGGCGGCGCGCGCCCGCTGGCCGACGGCGTCCTCCTGGCGCTGTCGAAGCTCGACCGGATTCTCGAGGTGGACCTGGCGAATCGCGCCGCCCGGGTGCAGCCCGGGGTGCGAAACCTGGCCATAAGCGAGGCGGTGGCGCAGCATGGCCTGTACTACGCGCCGGATCCTTCCTCCCAGATCGCCTGCAGCATCGGCGGCAACGTCGCGGAGAACTCCGGGGGCGTGCACTGCCTCAAGTACGGACTCACGGTGCACAACGTGCTGGGGGTACGGCTGGTCACCCTGGAAGGCGACGTCTTGAGCCTGGGCGGCATGGCCTTCGACACCCCGGACTACGATCTGCTCGCCCTGAGCATGGGCTCGGAAGGCATGCTGGGCGTGGTCACCGAGGCCACTGTGTCGCTGTTGCCGGCGCCCACCGCCAAACGGGTTTTGCTGGCCGCGTTCGCGGCGGTGGCGCCCGCTGCCGATGCCGTGGGCGCCATCGTTGCCGACGGCCTGATTCCGGCCGGTCTAGAGATGATGGACCGGCTGGCGATCCGGGCCGCGGAGGATTTCGTCCACGCCGGCTATCCGCGGGAGGCGGAAGCGATTCTGCTGTGCGAGCTCGACGGCGTGGAGGAGGAAGTGGCCGCCGACGTGGCGCGGGTGCGCAGGGTGCTCGAACGCCATGGCGCGTTCGACGTGCGGGTGGCGGAGACGGCGGCGGAGCAGGAGCAGCTCTGGCGGGGGCGCAAGGCCGCTTTCCCGGCGGTGGGCCGTCTATCGCCGGACTATTATTGCATGGACGGCACCATTCCCCGGGCCCGGCTCGCCGAGGTGCTGGCGGGCATCGACCGGCTCTCCCGCGAGCACGGCCTGGCGGTCGCCAACGTGTTTCACGCTGGCGACGGCAATCTGCATCCTCTGATCCTCTATGACGCCAACGTGCCCGGTGAGCTCGAGCGCGCCGAGACCATGGGGGCGCGGATCCTCGAGCTGTGCGTCGCCGCCGGTGGCACGGTCACCGGTGAGCACGGCGTGGGCGTGGAGAAGCTCGGGGCCATGTGCGCCCAGTTCGGTGCCGCGGAGCTCGAGCAGATGCATCGGCTCAAGGCGGCCTTCGACCCGTCAGGGCTCATGAACCCGGGCAAGGCGGTGCCCACTCTGACCCGCTGCGCCGAAGTGGGCGGCATGCACGTTCACCGCGGTCGGCTGCCGTTTGCGAACCTGCCGAGGTTCTGAGCGTGCACGCCGGAGATCGGACAGACGCGCTGTGCGACGAGGTACGCCGCGCCCGGGAAGCCGGCGAGGCGGTACGCATCACCGGCGCGGGGAGCAAGGGTTTCCTCTGCCGCGGCCATCCGCAGCGAGGCGGGGCCGTCCGGGAGCTCGACGTCGGCGGCCACCGCGGCATCGTCGACTACCGCCCGGAGGAGCTGGTGCTGACGGCGCGTGCCGGAACGCCGCTCGCCGAGATCGCCGGGGTGCTGGCGGAGTCCGGCCAGGCGCTGCCGTTCGAGCCGCCCCGATTCCAGGGCCGGGGAACGCTCGGGGGCGCGGTCGCCTGCGGCCTCTCGGGCCCCGGGCGGCCGTGGCGCGGCGCCGTCCGCGACGCCGTGCTCGGGGTCGAGATGGTCAACGGGCTGGGCGAGCACCTGCGGTTCGGCGGTCAGGTCATGAAGAACGTGGCGGGGTACGACGTCTCGCGCCTGCAGACAGGGGCGTTCGGGACCCTGGGCGTGCTGCTGGCGGTGAGCGTGCGGGTGATGCCCGTCCCCGCCGCCGAGGAGACCCGGGTGTTCGAGCTCGACGCCAGAGCGGCGCTCGAGCGCTGCCGGGCGTGGGCGCGCGGGCCGTACCCGATCACCGCCACCGCTCACCTCGACGGCCGGTTGCACGTGCGCCTCTCCGGCGC
>JBMCWS010000085.1:0-12088 GCA_048621375.1 Pseudomonadota bacterium
GTATAGGTCCCCCAATCGACCAGCACAACAATTGTTGTTACTGTTTCTTGGAGATTGCGTACTAGTACGCGGTGGCTAACCTGCAAGGCCTAACGCACTTACCGTGCACTTATGGCCAAGTCGTTCGACGCGCCACGCGCCTAACCACTTGATTTTATTGGTAGCTACGGTTGGACTTGAACCAACGACCCCAGCATTATGAATGCTGTGCTCTAACCAACTGAGCTACGTAGCCTCAAGCGGGCGCAGGATTTTCCGCCGTGACCCGGGCGATGTCAATGACCCGGAAACAACCCCTTCTCGCCTTCCACCATGCGCCGGGCGAGCAGGAAGGTCGCCGCGTTCCACGTCTGCCCCGCCATGCCCATGGGCTCCAGGCTGCGGCCGTGGAACCACTCGGTGAAGCGCCATCCATCCAGGCTGTTGGCGTAGGCCACTTGCTCGAGGGCGGCCCGCGCCTGGTCCCGCTTGCCCTGGCCCACCAGGGTCATCGCCCAGAAAGCGCCCACGAACGGCCAGATGCCGCCGTTGTGGTACTGATGCTCGCGATTCTGACGATGACGCTCCATGTACGCCCGCCAGAGGCTGTCGCCGGGGCTGAGGGGATCGAGCACCACCCGCAGGGGCAGACCATCGTGGTCGGCGCTGCGTCGCGCCGCCCGCAGGATACGCTGCCCCATGGCATCGTCCGCCAGCCCGCAGAGCACCGCCAGCAGGTTGCCGAAAAGGTCGCCCTCGTCGCCGAAGACCGAGAAGTTCACGAAGCTCAGGTACAGATCGCGGTTGCGCGCCCGGCGCCGGACGTAATGGGTCAGCAGCCGCGCGCGGCGGTACTCCGGCAGATCGCCGCTGAACGGATGAAACAGATGATTGAAGTGATAGCGGGTTTCATCGGCCCTGGGAAGATCGAACAGCCGCTTGACCCGGTGCCAGAGCGCGTTCGTGTACAGCACGAAGCCGGACCGGGGCATGATGTCCGCCCAGTCGCTGGCCTCGTTCTGCTGCAGCAGAAAGAACCGCTGGTGCTCCTGGGCGAGCAGCCACGAAAGTGCCCGATCCACTTCCGCCTCCCAGCGGCCGGCTACGCCGGGCTCGCAGGACTGGCGGCGCACGAAGTCGACGGCGATCAGCCACCACAAGGTGGCGTCGATGCAGCCCACGTACCAGAAATCCGCGTCACTGCCCTCGGCATCCACGAACTTGGGAATCTGCCCGTTCGGCGCCTGCAGCCGCGCCAGGGAATCCAGGCTCGCCACGGCCCCGCGTTCCAGCGCAGGCACCCGGCTGCCGGCCATGCCCAGGGCGCAGATGGCGGCGTCGCGGCCGAAAATCCGGGTGTAGCTTCGAGCCTCCGCTGCCGCGCACGGCGTGGCGGCGAGGATACCGCCGGGCGTGAGGTTGCGCTCGAGCAGCGCTTGCGCCTCGGCGGCGCAGGTGTCGACGAGCGCCGGCGGGCGCGCCGCAGCCCGCGTGATGATGGCTGGTGAGCTGTTGATAACGCCCCCCGACTCTGCTGGTTGAGGTCGCCGAACGGTAGCGGCATCCGCCCGTCATGGAAACCCGTTATCGCCCCTTCCCGGTTCCCGGTAGGACAATCCCTGAATCCGGGTAAGGTATGACCCCCGGCAGCGTACCGAGTTCACCGCAACTTCCTCAGAATTCCATCTCCACGGAGCGTTGCGTGGCACCGAATCCGGCGAGCTGACGGTAGACGACGGCCAGAATCATGAGCGCCCAGGGCCAGGTCCAGATCCAACCCACGATGCTGAATACGCCGGCGACCACCAGCACCCCCGACAGCAGCGACAGTACCGACACCTCGAACAGCTTCCGGTTCACGAGCTTGATGGAGGTGAGCAGGCACTCCGTCATGGGCAGGTCCCGCTCCGCCTTCAGCGGCACCGCCAGGTACAACGCGAAGGAAAGATAGATGCCCGGGACGATGAGAAGCATCAGCCCCAGGCTGGTCACCAGACTCTGCAGCAGGCCCACGGCGACGATGGGCAGCATCGACGCATAGCAGGCGAACTGATCGCCGAAAGCCACCCGCTGTCCCCCCAGGTGCCGCAAGGAGACGAGGAACGCGCCCGCCATGTAGGGGTAGACGATCATCATGGTGGTGAGCTGGGTCACTGTCTCGCCGAGCGGGGTGGGCTCGGTGAGGTCGAACAAGTTGCCGAGAACCAGCAATACCAGCACGAGCGCCCCGGCCACCAGCAGCATGCCCGGCGCCACCGTGCCGCGCAGGCCCGCGGAAGCGTGCCACGCCTCTTTCACCGCGGCCGCGATGCCGAGCTCTGCTTCACCGGCCAGGGTGCGCTCGATGGAGCCGCCGGGAGGAACGCCATCGTGCTGCGACCCGCGCATTGGGTTGTGACTCATGTGCCTGCTCAGACGTTGAAGCGGAACAGGACCACGTCGCCGTCCTGGATCACGTAGTCCTTGCCTTCGAGGCGCCATTTCCCCGCATCCTTGGCGCCCTGCTCGCCGCCGCAGGCGACGAAATCCTCATAGGCGATCACCTCGGCGCGGATGAAGCCCTTCTCGAAATCGGTGTGGATCACCCCCGCCGCCTGGGGCGCCCGGGTTCCCACCGGCACGGTCCAGGCCCGGGCCTCCTTGGGGCCGGCGGTGAAGTAGTGGTGCAGGCCCAGAAGCCGGTAGCCCGCCCGGATCACCCGGTTCAGCCCCGGCTCCTCGATTCCCAGCGCCTCGAGAAAATCCGCCTTCTCCGCGTCGTCGAGCTCGGCCACCTCCGCCTCGATTTTATTGCAGATGGGCACCACCTCGGCGTGCTCGGCGGCAGCCAGCTCGCGAACTTCCTCCAGCAGCGGGTTGTCCTCGAAACCGTCCTCGGCGACGTTGGCGATATAGAGCACCGGCTTGGCGGTGAGCAGGTGATACTCGCGCAAGCGCGCCCGGGCTTCCGGCGTCAGGTCGAGGGCCCGCACGGGGCGGCCTTCGTTCAGGCCCTCCCGGACCTGCTCCAGCACCGCCACCAGAGCCTGTGCTTCCTTGTCGCCGGATTTCGCGGTGCGGCGCGCCCGATCGTGCGCCCGCTCCACGGTGTCGAGATCCGCCAGGGCCAATTCGGTGTTGATCACCTCGATGTCGTCCACGGGGGAGACCCGTCCGCTGACGTGCACCACGTTCTCGTCCTCGAAGCAGCGCACCACGTGGGCCACCGCCTCGGTCTCGCGAATATGGGCGAGAAACTGGTTCCCCAGGCCTTCTCCCCGGGATGCTCCGGCCACCAGCCCGGCGATGTCGACGAACTCCATGGCGGACGGAATCACCTTCGCCGATCCGGCGAGCTTCGCCACCTCGTCGAGGCGCGCATCCGGCACCGGCACGACGCCCGTGTTCGGATCGATGGTGCAGAACGGAAAGTTCTCCGCATCGATCCCGGCGCGTGTCAGCGCATTGAACAGCGTGGACTTGCCGACGTTGGGCATGCCCACGATCCCGCACTTGAATCCCATCTCAGTCGTCTCCGGCCAGATCGCGGCTGTGGAGCTCGGTCATGGCTTTCTGCAGATCCCCCCCGAGCAGATGCCGCAGCAGGGGCTCCGGCAGCTCGAACGCCCGCGCCAGCCGCTCGCGCTCGGGCTCCGGCATGCGCACGGAGGTCAGATAGGCAGTGACCCGGCTGCGGTCCCCGGGGTGCCCCACGCCGATTCTCAAGCGCTGGAACCCGCGCTGGTTGCCCAGCCCCGAGATGACGCTGCGGATGCCGTTGTGCCCGTTGTCGCCGCCACCGCTCTTCAGGCGTAGCACCCCAGGCTCGAACGCCATTTCGTCATACGCGACGAGAATCTCCTCGGGCGCGATGCGATAGAAACGCGCCACCGCGCCCACGGCGTCGCCCGAGAGATTGACGTAGGTGACCGGCACGAGCAGCCGCACGTCGTGGCCCGCGATGGTGCCGCGCCCCACCAGCCCCTTGAACTTGCTCTCGTGCGTCAGCGGGACGGCATACCGTCTTGCCAGAGCTTCCACGAAATCGGCGCCCACGTTGTGGCGGGTATGCCGGTATTGCGGGCCGGGGTTTCCCAGGCCCGCGATCAGGCGCAGCGGTGGCATCCTCAGCCTTCGGAGGCTTCGTCGCCCGCCTCGCCTTCGGCCTCTTCGCCCTCCTCGGCCGAAGCACCGCCCACGGCACCACCACGCGGCGGCAGCACCGTGACCACGGCCGCGTCGTGGTCCTCGCCGTGGGTCAGGTCCACGCTGACCACGCCCTCCGGCAGCGCGAGGTCGGAGATGTGCAGGGTCTCGCCGACGTCGACCCGGGTCATGTCGACTTCGATGTACTCCGGCAGGTTCCCCGGCAGGCAGCGGAGCAGCACCTCGTTCATGTTGTGCACGATGTTGCCGTGCCCTTGCTTGACCCCCACGCACTGCTCTTCGTTGACGAAGTGCAGGGGAATGTTCACGTCGATGGCCTGATCGGCGCTGACCCGCAGAAAGTCGATGTGCCGGACCTTCTCGTTGGCCGGGTTGCGCTGGATGTCCCGGACCACTGCCTGCTGGGTATCCCCGTCCACCACCACGTCGAGGACCTGGGAGTAGAAGGCTTCCCGCTCCATGGACTTCTTCAGCTCGGCGGTATCGAGGGTGAGCGGCTGCGGATCGCGGCCGCCCCCGTATATGATCCCCGGCACCTTCTCGTCTGCGCGACGCAGGCGGCGGCTCGCACCTTTCCCCACGTCTTTGCGCAGCTCGGCGACTACCTGGATTTGCTGCGACATTGTGTCGTCTCCTGTTCGTTAGGACGTTTTCATCCGCAGCGCCGGACCCGCGACCAGGTCCGGCGCCGCCTTTTCCTCAGCGAAACATGGCGCTGATGGATTCTTCACTGCTCACCCGCCGGATCGCCTCCGCGAGCAGGCGGTCGAGGCTGAGCTGCGTGATCTTCGAGCAGCGGTCGGCCTCCGGGCGCAGTGGAATGGTGTCAGTGACGACCATGGCATCGAGCTCGGACCGCTCGATCCGCTCGATGGCCCCACCCGACAGCACCGGGTGGGTGATGTAGGCGACCACGCGGGCCGCCCCGTGATCCTTGAGCGCGCTGGCGGCAGTGCACAGCGTGCCTGCCGTGTCCACGATGTCGTCCACCATGATGCAGGTCCTGTCGTCCACGTCTCCGATGACGTGCATCACCCGTGTGTCGTTGGCCTGGGGCCGGCGTTTGTCGATGATCGCGAGATCCAGATCGTTGGCCTGTTTGGCGATGGCGCGGGCCCGCACCACGCCACCGATGTCGGGGGAGACCACCATGGGCCGCGGGTACTCACGCTTGACCATGGCATCCACCAGCTCGGGCGAGGCGTAGACGTTGTCCACGGGCACGTCAAAAAAGCCCTGGATCTGATCCGCGTGCAGATCCACAGTGAGCAGCCGGTCGATGCCCACGGCGTCCAGCATGTCCGCCACCACCTTGGCGCTGATGGCCACCCGCGCCGAGCGCGGCCGGCGGTCCTGGCGTGCGTAGCCGAAATACGGAATCACCGCGGTGATGCGGGAGGCGGAAGAGCGCCGCATGGCATCCGCCAGAAGCATCAGCTCCATGAGATTGTCATTCGTGGGCGCGCACGTGGACTGCACCAGGAACACGTCGTGGCCACGGACGTTCTCCTCGATTTCCACGGTGGCTTCACCGTCGCTGAAGCGACCCACCGTGGCCCGGCCGAGCTCCATACCCATTTCGGCCACGATACGCTGCGCCAGCCGGACATTGGAGCTGCCCGTGAATATCCTCAAATTTGCCACGGTGCCAGCACCCCCGAGAAACGTCACCTGCCTGCGCCGCGCGCCCTCGAGCCGGCGGTCGAAGCGGTTCAGCGCGCCTTCAGGCCGGATTGATTGGCTGGGGTGGCAGGATTCGAACCTGCGAATGCCGGGATCAAAACCCGGTGCCTTACCGCTTGGCGACACCCCAACGAGCGCTGTCGGAACCACGCCGCCGACCACACACGGCGCCGCACGTTCCTCGGCTGGAGCGCGCAAAGCCGGGGCCTCACGCGCGAGGGACGCTATTCTCCCCGCGCCGCCCATGGCTGTCAAACGGGTTTGCCTCAGCAAATCAACGGCTTAAATTTGCCACTCCGAGACCGCCAGGCGCACCCGGTACGCGCCCCGCCGCGCCGTGATCCGGTGCGGTAGAACCGTCCGGCCGGCGTCCGCGGCGCCTGAGTCGACCTCGCGCAGACGCTCGAGCTCCACCCGCCAGTCGAGCTGACGGAACGACACCAGGCGCCCCTGGTCGTCGTAGCTGCGGCCGCTCACCGGCAGCCCCGGGGCGGGGCGGCCGCGAACCCACTGGGGAAGCACGCGAAGCGGCAGGCTCCAGCCGAGGTGGCGGGTCATCACCGTCTCCGGCGGCCCGCGCGAGAGCACTTCGTCGCCGCGGCGGAGCTCGATCCGGCGCTCGTTGCCAGAGAGGTTCACCCGTCCCTGACCGAGCGGCCCCCACAGCTCGATGTCGAACGCACTCGACCCCTGGCGCCACAGAAAGCGCGCGGAGAAGCTCTCGTCGCCTTCGGCGATGCCGAGCTTGCCACGCAGGTCGAAGCCCCCCGGCAGCGCCCCCCGCTCCGGCAGCGACGCGCAGCCGCCCGCCACGGCCCAGGAAAACATCAGCAGCCAGAGCCAGTTACGCTGCGACGGCAACTTCACAATGACGCATTCTGCTATCATGACGCGTTCGATGATTCCACTCTGGCCTGGGGACCTCTCGGTCGTCCTGATTCATGGCGATACTGGCATACGGCGTTAATCACCGCACGGCGCCTCTGGACGTGCGCGAGCGCATCGCGTTTCCGGAGGAGGGCCTCGCGGAGGCGTTGCGCTCGGTCTGCGAAGCGGTGCCCACGCTGTCCGAGGCGGCCATCGTCTCCACCTGCAACCGCACCGAATTGTACGCCGCCCTCGACCCGGGGGAGGAACGCCTCGTGCCCGCCTGGCTCACCGACCACCGTACGGTCCGTGCCAGCGAGCTCTCCAGCATGGCCTATACCTACTGGGACGTGGACGCGGCCCGCCACTTGATCCGGGTCGCGTCCGGGCTCGATTCCCAGGTGCTGGGCGAGCCGCAGATTCTCGGGCAGGTGAAGACCGCCTACGACATCGCCCGGGATGCCGGCACCCTGGGGCCGGAGCTGAACCTGCTCGCCCAGGTGAGCCTGAGCGCGGCCAAGCGCGTCCGCACCGACACCGACGTGGGGCGGAATCCGGTGTCCGTCGCCTACGCCGCGGTGGTGATGGCGCAGCAGATTTTCTCCGACCTCGCCAGCAAGCGCGCCCTGCTGCTCGGCGCCGGCGACACCATCGCCCGGGTCGCCGAGCATCTGCACGGGCTCGGCATCGGCGGCCTGACGGTGGCCAACCGCACCCTCGGCAACGCCGAGCAGGTAGCAGCCGAGGTGGGCGGCCGCCCCCTCCAGCTCACGGACGTCCCCGCTCATCTGCACGAGTACGACATTGTCATCGCCTCCACTGGCAGTCCACTGCCTGTGGTGGGCAAAGGCGCGGTGGAAGCGGCGATTCGCGCCCGGCGTCGCCGGCCCATTTTCATCGTCGACATCGCGATTCCCAGGGACGTGGAAAGCGAGGTGGCGGAGCTCGCGGACGTCTACCTGTACACCATCGACGACCTCACGGAGATCATCGAGGAAAACGTCCGCCAGCGCCGGGCGGCGGCGGAATCCGCGGAGGCGCTGGTGGAGGAGGGCGCCAGCTATTACCTGCGCGAACGCCGCGCCCACCAGGCCCAGAATCTGCTGCGCGATTTCCGCGGCCACGCCGAGCGCCTGCGGGATCTCGAGCTCGAACGGGCGGTCAAAGCGTTGGACGGTGGCGCCGATCCGCAGGCCGTGCTGGACAAGCTGGCGCGCTCGCTGACCAACAAGCTGATCCATTCACCCACGGTGGCCATTCGCGAGGCCAGTGCCGAGGGCCGCACAGATCTCCTAGAATATCTGAAGACGCTCTACCGCCTCGACTGAGCCGACGCCGTATGCCCCTCACCGAGAACATGATGGCCAAGCTGAGCGACCTGCGGGAGCGGTTCGAGGAAGTGAGCGCGCTGCTGACGGAATCCGAGGTGATGGCCGACCGCGCCCGGTTCACGGCGCTGACCAAGGAGTTCGCGGAGCTCGAGCCGGTGATTCAGGCATACGATCAGCTCGCTGCCCTGGAGAGCGAGCTCGCCGAGGCCCGCGAGCTCACCGACGACGAAGACGCCGAGATGCGCGAGCTGGCCCGGGACGATGCCCAACGGCTCGCCGATGCCGTCGAGGAGACGGGCCAGGCGCTGCAGACCCTGCTGCTGCCGAAGGATCCCCACGACGTCTCCAACGTGTTCCTGGAGATTCGCGCCGGCACCGGCGGCGACGAAGCCGCGCTGTTCGCCGGCGATCTGTTCCGCATGTACACCAAATACGCGGAATCCCGGGGCTGGCGCACGGAGGTCGTGTCGGAGCGCCCCGGGGAGCACGGCGGCTACAAGGAAATCATCACGCGGATCGAGGGCAGCGACGTCTACGGCCAGCTCAAGTTCGAGTCCGGCACCCACCGCGTGCAACGGGTCCCCGCCACCGAGACCCAGGGGCGCATCCACACGTCGGCGTGCACGGTGGCGGTGCTGCCGGAGGCGGAAGACATCGAAGGCGTGGACATCGACCGTAACGATCTGCGCATCGAGACCTACCGGGCGAGTGGCGCCGGCGGCCAGCACGTCAACAAGACCGATTCCGCGGTGCGCATGACCCACCTGCCCAGCGGCATCGTCGTGGAATGCCAGGACGAACGCTCACAGCACAAGAACCGGGCCCGGGCCCTGGCCCTGCTCCAGGCCAAGCTCCTCGACGCCGCGCGTTCCGCGCAAGTGGCCGAGCAGGCGGAGTCGCGCCGCCGCATGGTGGGCTCGGGGGATCGCTCCGAACGCATCCGCACCTACAACTTTCCCCAGGGCCGGGTCACCGACCACCGCATCAATCTCACCCTCTACAAGCTCGACGAGGTGATGGAGGGCGGTCTGGACGCCGTCATCGAGCCGTTGATTCAGGAATCGCGGGCGGAGGCGCTGCGAAGCCTCTCGGAAGCGTCATGAGCACCATCGGCGCCTGGCTGGAGGCCCATCGCGACCTCGACCGCCTCGATCGCGAGCTGCTGGTCTGTCTCGCCACCGGCCTCGGCCGGGCGCAGGTGCTGGCGCGGCCGGAGCGGCCGCTGGCGGCGCACGTGGCGGCGCAATTGCAGGCGTGGGCCTGCCGCCGCCGGCGCGGCGAGCCGCTGGCGTACATCGCCGGGCACCGGGAGTTCTGGGGGCTGACGCTGGCGGTTGATCCCGCGGTGCTGGTGCCGCGGCCCGAGACCGAGCTGCTGGTGGAGCACGCCCTGGTAGCCCTGGAAGCGGCCGTCGCGGACGGTGCCGGCGCCCCGACCCTGCTCGACCTGGGCACCGGCAGCGGCGCCATCGCCGTCGCCATCGCCGTGGAAGCCGCCGCGCGATCGCTGCCGGTGCACCTCACGGCGACCGACGTCTCCGCCGCGGCGCTCGAGGTCGCGGCGGGCAACGCCCGTCGCCATGGCGTGACGGTGCGCTGGCTCGAGAGCGACTGGCTCGACGCCGTGGCCGGCCGCTTCGACGTCATCGTCTCGAACCCACCTTACGTCGCCGCCGCCGATCCCCATCTCCCGGACCTCGCGTTCGAGCCCCGGGACGCGCTGGTGGCGGGCGGCGACGGCCTGGACGCCCTGCGCCGGATCATCGCCGCCGCACCGGCGCATCTGCATCCCGGCGGCCACCTGCTGGTGGAGCACGGGTGGGATCAGGGCGATGCCGTGCGCGCGCTGTTCCGCACAGCCGGATTCCGGGGCACGCGCACGGTAGCGGACCTCGCCGGCCTCGACCGGCTCTCCATGGGCCGACATCCGGGCAGTGCCCCATGAGCCGGGAGCTCGACGACACCCAGCTTCTGCGGTTCAGCCGTCAGATCATGCTGCCCGAGCTCGACGTCGCCGGCCAGGAGCAACTGCTGAACGCCCGCATGCTGGTGGTCGGCATGGGCGGGCTGGGCGCGCCGGCGGCCATGTACCTGGCCGCGGCCGGGGTGGGGACGCTGGTGATCGCCGACGACGACGTGGTGGAGATCTCGAACCTGCAGCGCCAGATCGTTCACCGCACGGACGCCGTCGGTGACACCAAGGTGGACTCCGCCGCACGCACCCTGGCGAGCCTGAACCCGGATCTGACCATCGAGCGGCTGCCCCAGCGGATGGACACGGCGTCCGTCCAGCGGGAGGCCGGGCGCTGCGATGTCGTCCTCGATGCCACCGACAACTTCCGGATCCGCTACGCCATCAACGACGCCTGCTGGGCCGCCGGAACGCCGCTCGTCTCCGGCGCCGCCATCCGCTGGGAGGGTCAGGTGGCGGTCTTCGATCCGCGAGCCGGCGGTCCGTGCTACCGCTGCCTGTACCGGGACGGCAGCGACGAGGCGCTGAACTGCGCCGACAACGGCGTCATCGCGCCGCTGGTGGGAATCATCGGGAGCTGTCAGGCCCTGGAGGCAGTCAAGCTGGTGTGCGGCGTCGGTGAGAGCCTCGCGGGATACGTGCTGTACTTCGACGCCCAGCACATGGACTGGCGCAAGCTGCGGCTCAGCCGCGATCCCGCGTGCCCGACCTGCGCATCGTGACCCCGTAGACCTCCGCCAGCTCATCGAGCAGGCGGGCGCGAACGTCGTCCAGGGCGGGCGCCGGCACCAGGTCGGCGAGCTGCGTGACCTGCATCCCCAGCAGCCCGCAGGGATTGATGCGGCGAAACGGCTCGAGCTCCATGTCGACGTTGAGCGCCAGCCCGTGGTAGGAGCAACCGCGCCGTACCCGCAGCCCCAAAGACGCAATCTTGGCGCCGTCGACGTAGACGCCGGGGGCATCGGGGCGCGGCGCGCCGCTGACGCCGTAATGCGCCAGCGTGCGCACCACCGCCGTCTCGATGCCGGTCACCAGTCCCCGGACCTTGAGGTTCAGGCGCCGCAGGTCGAACAGCAGATAGCCGACGATCTGCCCCGGCCCGTGGTAGGTGACCTGTCCGCCGCGGTCACTGGCCACCACGGGGATGTCGCCGGGCGCCAGCACGTGCTCTGCCCGCCCCGACTGGCCCTGGGTGAAGACTGGCTCGTGCTCGGTGAGCCAGAACTCATCCGCGGTGTCGGCGCCGCGCTCGTCGGTGAACCCCTTCATGGCCTCGAACACCTCCTGGTAGCGGGTCCGCCCCAGATCGCGCACCCGGACGACGCCGGTCACAACACCATCCTCACGTCGGATTCCGCCATCAGCGCGGCGTGCAGCGCCGAAAGCTGGTCCTCGCCGGTGGCGACGATGGTCACCCGCACCGAGCAGTACGTACCGTCCCGGCTGTGCCGGACCGACACTGCCGATTCCGGCACGTGGCCCGCGTGGGCGCGCACGATCTCGAGGACGCGGGTGCGGAACGCCTGGTGCCGCGCGCCGATGATGCGGATGGGGTAATCGCACGGGAACTCGATGCGGGCGCCGTCGTCACTCATCGCTCACCAGGTTCCGGAAGAACAGGTAGGTGGCATCGGCGAGCCTGGAGAACACGCCGCCCTCCGCCGCCTCGCCCAGCGCCACCAGAGGCGCCGTGTAAATGGTATCGCCATCCAGGGACAGACGCAGCTCGCCGAATTCCTCGCCCGCCGCCACCGGGGCCTCGATCACCCGGGGAACGTGAAGCTCCGCCTCGATGTCCTCGTAGTGGCCGCGGGGGATGGTGACGAACGCATCCTCGGCGACACCGAGCGCCACCTCGTCCGCTTCCCCGTACCACAGCTCCGCCGTCTTCAGCGGCGCGCCGGCTTCGTAGACGCGCTGGGTCTCGAAGTAGCGGAATCCGTACGACAGCAGCTTCTGGCTTTCACGCATCCGGGCTTCTTCGCTGTCGGTGCCCATCACCACCGCCACCAACCGCATGCCGTCCCGCAGCGCCGATGACACCAGACAGTAGCCGGCGGCTTCGGTGTGCCCGGTCTTGACTCCGTCCACCGTGCGGTCCCGC
This sequence comes from Pseudomonadota bacterium, assembly GCA_048621375.1. Classification (GTDB taxonomy): domain Bacteria; phylum Pseudomonadota; class Gammaproteobacteria; order Pseudomonadales; family Azotimanducaceae; genus UBA7803. The sequence goes on from JBMCWS010000085.1 coordinate 12,083, forward strand.
CACAAC
>JBMCWS010000086.1:0-12040 GCA_048621375.1 Pseudomonadota bacterium
CGTCGGTGGAGAGCAGTATCGCCTGCCGCTCGCCACGCTCGAGGGCGTCGCCGACGCCGGCCCAGTCCATGCCCGTGATCCGAACCAGGGTGCCCACGTCGATCCGCGGCGCCAGTACCGCCGCCCACCGCAGTACCTCCTGCTCAGAGCTGTCGAGCCGGCCCAGACGCTCCCGCACCAGCTCGTCCAGTGAGCCGCCGCTCGCCCCCGCCGTTCCGGCCCGCGCCAGCTCTATGGCCATCAGCGGATTGCCGCCGCACTCCCGCGACAGGGCCCGGCTGTCCACGGTGGGCGCGTGCATCTCGATGAGCTCGCGCACCGCGGCGGGGGGCAGCGGACCCAGCCGCAATTCCTCGAGCAGGCCGTCGTGGCGCAATCCCCGCAGCGCCTGCTGAACCCCGGGGTTCTCCGCGCGGTCGTCGGGACGCGCCGCCAGCACCGCCAACAACGGCTGGTGCCGGTTCATCCGCGTCACGTAGTGCAGCGCAGCAGCGCTGGAGTCGTCGCCCCACTGCAGATCATCGAAGATCAGTACCACCGGCCGCCGTTCGGCTTCCCCGGTGAGGCGCTCGCTGAGGGCGCTCAACAGGCGGTCCCGATCCGGCGGCACACCGTCGAACAGCTCGGCGCCGGAGCCGGGCTCGCACCTGCGAAACGCGTCGATCCACAGCGCGAACGGCCGCGCGACCTCCGCCTCGAAGGCGCTCGCCTCGAGCACGAAGGCGTCGGCGCCGCGGGCCAGCTCTCCGGCGAGCTCGAGCAGGCAGCTCTTGCCGATTCCCGCATCGCCCTTCAAAAGCACCGCGGCCGCGCGGCCTTCGCTGGTCACCCGCGAGAATGCGTCGTTCAGCCAGCGGATCTCGGCGTCGCGGCCCACCAGCTTCGAAGCACCGGGCAGCGGACGATCCGCCGGCGTCTGCACCGGCCCATCTAGAGGCGCGCCGGTTTCCAGGGTGCGGACGGGCATGCCACGCCGCGCCTGATAAAGGGCACCGGACGGCGGCGCGCCCACTTCTTCGTTCATCCGCAACCCGAGCCGGAAGTGCTGCTCGGCCTCGTCGGTGCGCCCCGTCGCCATGAGCATGCGTATCAAACCGGCGCGCACCGTCTGGTCGTACGGCAAGAGCCCGACCAGCGTGCGCGCGTACGGCAGAGCCCGATCCGGCTCGTCCCCGAGGCGCGCCACCAGTGCCGACAGCAGCCCCGCTCGGGCCCGGGCGATGCGCTCGCGCTCGGCGGCACACCAGACGTGGAAGTCGTGCAGGCCCGGCAGGTCGAGCCCCGCCAGGAACTCGCCGCGACAGCGGGCGGCGGCGGATTCCAGCTCCTCCAGGGAAGCGTCGCGGAATTCGGAGCAGGCGAGCGCGTCGAGCATCGCAACGTCGATCACCGTGTCAGCCGCATCGAAGCGCACCCACGAACGATCCGCGACCAGGCGGCGCCGGTCCGGGTCGTCCACGAGGCGGCGCAGCTTGGAGAGACTCCAGCGCAGGGCCCCCCGGGGATCATCGGGAACCTCCCAGAACAGATCGCACAGATGATCCCGCCGGAATCCGCGGGGATGCAGCGCCAGATAGGCGAGCAGCGCCCGGGTCTTCCGCGACGGCGGCAGCCCGAGGGACACCCCGTCTCGAAGCACGTCGAGATCACCGAGGAATCTGAGCTCGAGCTCGGCCATGTCTCGGACCCGCCCGTGGGCGCTTGTCGCGAACTATAGGAGCCAACGGGCGCGCCCACAAGCACCGCGTTCAAGGCGCCGCACAGGAAAAACCACGGTCGCTCCAACGCTGACTACCTCGCCCGCCCCGGAACATGGCGCCCGTCAACCGGCAACGGACCGACAGGAGAAAAGCGATGACCCGTTACGACGACATTCTGGGCACCATCGGCGGCACGCCGCTGGTCAGACTGCAGAAACTGGCCCCTTCCGGCGTCAATCTCTATGCAAAGGTGGAGTCGTTCAATCCCATGGGCTCGGTGAAGGATCGGATGGCCCTCGCCATCATCGAGGATGCCGAGCAATCCGGCGCCCTCCGGCCCGGGCAGACCGTGGTCGAGGCCACGAGCGGCAACACCGGCATCGGCCTGGCTATGGTGTGCGCGCGCAAAGGATACCCCCTGGTGGTGACCATGGCGGAGAGCTTCAGCATCGAGCGGCGCAAGCTGCTGCGATTCCTCGGCGCCCGCGTGGTACTCACGCCGGCGGCGGACAAAGGCACGGGCATGCTCGAGAAGGCGGCGGAGCTGGCGCGCGAGCACGGCTGGTTTCTGTGCCGGCAGTTCGAGAACGAGGCCAACGCCGAGATCCACACCCGCACCACCGCGCGCGAGATCGTCGCCGATCTCGACGGTGAGCCCGTGGATTGGTTCGTCTCCGGGTTCGGCACCGGCGGCACGCTCAAAGGCGTTGCCCGCGGGCTCAAGCAGGCGCACCCGAACACGCGCATCATCGCCGCCGAGCCCGACAACGCCCAGGTCCTGGGCAGCGGGATCGCCCAGCCGCGGCGCACCGACGGCACGCCGGCCGCCAGCCATCCGCAGTTCCGCCCCCACCTGATGCAGGGCTGGAGCCCGGATTTCGTCTCCAAGCTCACCGAGGACGCCATGACCGACGAGCTGGTGGACGAAGTAATGCCGGTTTCCGGGGACGAGGCCCTGCGGCTGTCCCGGGCCCTGGCGCAGGAGGAAGGCATCTTCGTCGGCACCTCCAGCGGCGCCACCCTCGCGGCGGCACTGGCGGTGGCCGAGCGCGCCGCCGCCGGCGCCAACATCGTCTGCATGCTGCCGGACACCGGTGAGCGCTACCTGTCGACGCCCCTGTTCGGCGACATCGGCGAGACCATGACCGACGAGGAGGAAGCCCTGTCACGCTCGACCCCCGGCTACCGGTTCGATCAGCCGGGCAGCCCGGCACCCGCCCCCGCAGCGGCTGGCGGCCCCGGCAATACCCCGGCACCGGACCCATGGGCGGAGGGTTTCGTCTCCGACGTCGTCACCACCGAGCCGGTGGTGATGTTCGCGCTGGAGTGGTGCGAATTCTGCTGGTCGGCTCGCAAGCTCTTCGAGCGCCTGGGGGTCGTGTATCGCAGCATCGACCTGGATTCGGTGGCGTATCAGCGCGATGACCAGGGCGGCAGGATCCGCGCCGTGCTGGCGGAGCGCGCTGGTGCCGTGACCATTCCGCAGATCTTCGTCGGCGGCGAGCACGTCGGCGGCTGCTCGGAGTTGTTCGATGCATTCCAGGACGGCTCGCTGCTGCGCCGGCTCGATCAGGCGAACGTCACCCATGGCGACGGCGCCGGGATCGACCCGCAGGCGCTGCTGCCCCAGTGGCTGCACCCGCGCAAATCGGCCTGACCGGAGGTAGCACCATGAACATGCCGCGCGATCGCGTCCCCGTCATCAGCATCGACGCGTTGAGAGCCCCTGCCACCCGCCGGGCCCTGGACCGTGCCTGCCGGGAGTGGGGATTCTTTCAGGTGGTGGACCACGGCATCCCGCCGCGGGTGATCGAGGCCGTCGATCGGCAGATGCGCGCCTTCTTCGCCCGCGACGTCGTCGCGAAACGCGCCATCAGCCGAACCGCCACCAACCCCTGGGGCTTCTACGACCGCGAGCTGACCAAGAACGTCCGCGACTTGAAGGAGATCTACGACTACGGCCCCCCCGGCGCCGGCGGCATCGAGCCCCAGTGGCCGGCGGACCTGCCGGAGTTCGCGCCCGCGGTGCGGGCCCACTACCGCGCCTGCGAGACACTGGCACGGCGTCTGCTGGCGGCCATCGCTGCGAATCTCGGGGTGCCCGCCGAGCACGTGCTGCGCTGCTTCGAGCCGGAGCACACCAGCTTCCTGCGGTTGAACTACTATCCCCCGTGCGCCGGCCGGGCCCCGGCGGACGGCCGGGGCGGGAACGGGGGCCTCGGCATCAATCCCCATACCGACGCCGGCGCTTTGACCGTGCTGCTGCAGGACGACCAGCCCGGGCTGGAAGTGCGCCGCGACGCCCGCTGGTATCTTGTGGAGCCACGGGCCGACGCCCTGGTGGTGAACATCGGCGACATCGTGCAGGTGTGGTCCAACGACCGCTACCGGGCACCGCTGCACCGCGTCCGCGCCAGCACCACGACCGCGCGGTTCAGCGCCCCGTTCTTCTTCAACCCCGGATACGAAGCCCACTACCAGCCATTGCCGGCGACCGTGGACGACGACCACCCGCCGCGTTACCGCCCCATCAACTGGGGCGAGTTCCGCGCCCGCAGAGCGGCGGGGGATTACGCCGACCAGGGCGAGGAAATCCAGATCAGCCACTATCGGATCCAACCGGGAGAGGCACCATGGCATTCATAACCTCGACCCCGCCGGAGCACGCCGACGGCGACGTGCGGGCCATGTACCAGCGCCAGCAGGACGCCTTCGGCTATGTACCCAACTACGCCCGGGTGTTCTGTCACCGGCCGGAGGTCATGGAGCGGTGGGCGGCGCTGTCGGCGTCGATACGCCGACACATGGACCGGCGGCGCTTCGAGCTGGTGACGCTCGCCGCGGCCCACGCCCTGGGGAACAGGTATTGCGCGCTCGCCCACGCCGACGCCCTCGGCGCCTTTCATTCCCGCGATGAGATCCTGGCCTTGGTCGGCGGCAGCGAGGATGCGCCACTGTCCGCGGCGGAGATGACCATGACCGCGTTCGCGCGGCAGGTCGCGGTGGATGCCACGGCGGTCACCGCCGAGGACGTGGACGCGCTGCGCCGTCACGGCTTCCATGAGGCGGAGATCTTCGACATCGCCGCCACGGCCGCCGCGCGCGCGTTCTTCACGAAGTTGCTGGACGCGCTGGGCGCGGAACCAGACGCCGCCTACGGGGCGATGGATCCGGCGCTGGTCGCCGCGCTCACGGCCCGGGCGAGCCGCTCGCGGGCGAGCTGATCGGCGATGCGGCTGGTGGCCTCGCCGCTCTCGGCAGCACGACGAAAAATGACCTCCAAGCGCTCGGCGATCCCGGCGATGCGCGTCTCCACCCACTCGGGATCGTCGAGGCCCAGGTACTCGTGGGCGACGCTGACGATCCCACCGGCATTGATGACGTAGTCCGGGGCGTAGAGCACCCCGCGGCGGGTCAGCAGCTCCCCCACCTCGTCGCTGGCGAGCTGATTGTTGGCCGAGCCCGCCACCACCGGGGCCCGCAGGGCCGCCACCGACTCCCGGGTCAGGACGCTGCCCATCGCGCAGGGTGCGATCACGTCCACCTCGGCGCTCAGCACGTCTTGCGCGGCCACGGCCCGGGCACCGCAGACTTCCACCGCCCGCTGCACGCGATCCGGCGCCAGATCGGCGACCCGAATCTCGGCGCCGCGCTCCGCGAGCAGCCGGCAAAGGTGCCAGCCCACGCTGCCCAGGCCCTGGATCGCCACGCATACCCCGCCCAGCGAATCCGCGCCCAGGCGCACGCGCACCGCCGCCTCGATGCCGCGCAGCACCCCGCGCGCGGTGTGCGGCGACGGATCACCGCCGAGCCCGGAGGCGCCGACTCCGGAGACGTAGCAGGTGGTGCGGGCAATCATCCGCAGGTCCTCCACGCTCATCCCCACGTCCTCGGCGGTGACGTAACGCCCGCCGAGCTCCTCCACCCAGCGCCCGAAGATCTCGAGCTGCTCCGGCGTCAGGCTGCGGCCGGGGACGCCGAAGATGACGCTCTTGCCGCCGCCGAAGGGGATGTCCGCCAGCGCGTTCTTGAAGGTCATGCCCTCCGAGAGCCGCAGGGCATCGTCCAGAGCGCTGGCCGCATCGGGATAGACCCAGTGCCGGCAACCCCCCGCCGCCGGACCCAGGATGGTGCTGTGGATGGCGATGATCGCGCGTAGTCCGGTGGCCCGGTCTTCCCGGACCACCACCTGCTCGTGCCCCTTGTCGAACAGTTCCGTCACGACGCTTGCTCCTTCGCGGGTTCCACGCCCGGCGTGTGCGCCCATGCTACGCCCGAACCCGGGCCAGCGCCTCGCCGTATTCGACCTCGGAACAAGTGCGGGTAGAATAGCCCGTTTTCGCACGAAGGAGCGCGTCGATGGCGGCCATGGTGATAGTCGGAGGAGGGCACGCAGCGGGTCAGGCAGCAGCCAGCCTGCGTCAGGAGGGCTTTGATGGCGAGATCGTCATCCTCGCGGAGGAGCCGCACATCCCGTACCAGCGCCCCCCCCTGTCGAAGCAGTACCTCGCCGGCGAGCACGGGCTCGAGCGCGTGCACCTGCGACCGGCGAAGTTCTACGACGACAAGAACATCGAAGTTCGCACCGGGGTGCGGGCGCAGGCCATCGATACGGCGGCCAGGACCGTCACCACGGATACGGGCGAGACCATCGAATACGAGAAGCTGCTGCTGGCCACCGGCAGCCGGCCCCGTCAGCTGGTGATTCCCGGCAGCGACCTGCGCGGCATCCACTACCTGCGCGGCATCGACGACGTCGACGGCATCCGCGGCGAGATGGAGCCCGGCAAGACCCTGGTGGTGGTGGGTGGCGGCTACATCGGCCTGGAAGTCGCCTCGGTGGCCGTGGAGGCGGGCCTCGACGTCCACGTCCTGGAGATGGAGGAGCGGATCCTCGCCCGGGTCACCACCGAGCGCATGTCCGAGTATTACCACCGGCTTCACGAGTCCCGCGGCGTGCACGTGCACTGCCGGGCCGGGGTGACCGCTTTCAAGGGGAGCGGTCACGTCGAGGGCGTGATCTGCGGCGACGAGGAATACCCGGCCGACATCGTGATCGTGGGCATCGGCATCGTCCCCAACGTGGAGGTGGCCGAGGCCGCCGGCATCGAGTGCGACAACGGCATTCTGGTGGACGACCATTGCCGCACCTCCGCCCCGGACGTGTTCGCGGCCGGTGACTGCACCAATCACCCGAACGAGTTGCTCGACCGGCGGCTGCGGCTCGAGTCCGTGCCCAACGCCATGGAGCAGGCCCGGGTGGCCGCCGCCAACATGTGCGGCGGCGACAAGCGCTACGCCAGCATTCCCTGGTTCTGGTCCGACCAGTACGAGCTCAAGCTGCAGATGGTCGGGTTCTCCGCCGACGGCGACACCGAGGTGGTGCGCGGCGACATGGCCGCGAACCAGTTCGCCGTGTTCTACCTGAAAGATGGCGCGGTGGTCGCCGCCGACGCGGTGAACAGTCCGAAAGAGTTCATGATCTGCAAGCAGCTGATCGGCAAGCAGGTGGATCCGGCGGTGCTCGCCGACCCGGAAGCGGACCTCAAGGCGCTGATCCGCTGAGGAGATCACACCACCGGGGCACCGTCGCCCCGGTCTTGACTTCTTGCCTTGCGCCGGATTGCGCACTGGCCGATCCTCACGCTGGCCACCACCGAGACGACGGCCGAAGTCATGACTGATGTGGTTGACAAGCAGCGCCAGGGGCTCGATCCGCGGCTACGGGCGCTGCTGGAACGCGACACCGAGGACGCCCGCGACCTCGTGTACTGCAACACCTGCTCTCACCCGGTGGCGCGCAAGTCCGACGTCACCTCGATCAACGGCGGCCACGCCCACTACTTCACCAACCCATACGGCATCCGCTTTCACGTGGGGTGTTTCGCCGACGCCCTCGGCTGCGATTTGTCGGGCTCCCCAACCTCCGCCGACACCTGGTTCCCCGGGTTCAAGTGGCGGCTGGCGAGCTGCTCCGAATGCCGCATGCACCTCGGCTGGTATTTCGACCGCGAGCAGCAGTACTTCTACGGCCTGATTCTCGACCGTATCCGGGACGAGTGACGCCGAAGCGCGGGCGGCTGCCGGAACGGCGCTGGCCAGCACTGCTGTGATAGCATCGCGGGCGCATGCCCGTACCCAGCGTCAGTACCATCGAGATCAGCAAGGAGTACCTGCACTTCAATGCAGCGCACTTCACGCTGTTCTCGTCCACGGAGCGTGAGGATCTGCACGGCCACACCTTCTATGTGGCGGCCACCGTCGACAGCGCGGTGGGTGACGACGGGCTGGCGTTCGACTACAACCTGTTCAAAGGTGAGCTCAAGGTGCTTTGCGACAGCCTCGACGAGAAGACGCTGCTGCCCGAGCTGTCTCCGTACCTGACCCTGGAGCGCGCCGACGGCTACCTGGTGGCGGTGTTCGGCGGCGAGCGCATCCCGTTCCTGCCGCGGGACGTGCTCACGCTCCCGATCCGCAACGTTACCGTGGAAGAGCTGGCGCCGTGGTTCCTGGAGCGCCTGCGCAGCCGCCCGGCCATCGCCGGGCTGGGGCTGCGGCGCCTCGTGGTGCGGGTGTCGTCCGGTCCGGGCCAATGGGCCGCGGCGGCGTGGAACGCGCCGCTCGCCGAAGGAGGAGCCGAAGATTCATGAAGTGTCTGCTGATCACCGGAGCCAGTGCCGGCATCGGCGCCGAGACGGCGCGTACGTTCCGTGACGCCGGCTACGGCGTCATCAATCTGTCCCGGCGCCCCTGCCCGGTCGAGGGCGTGGTGCAGATCACCTGCGACCTCACCACCCCCGGCTTTCCGGACCAGATCGCCGGCGAGCTCAATCCTCGACTCGAGGAGGCGGAGACGCTGACGGTGATCCACAACGCCGCGCGCATGGACAACGACAGCGCCGCAACCACCGACAGCGCCCGGCTCCGTGACGTGCTGGAGATCAACCTGGTGGCGCCCAACACGCTCAACCACCACTGCCTCCCCTACATGAAGCCGGGCTCCGCCATCGTCTACGTGGGCTCCACCCTGTCGGAGAAGGCGGTCCCCGGCAGCTATACCTACGTGGTCAGCAAGCACGGGCTCATCGGCATGATGCGCGCCACCTGCCAGGATCTCGCCGGCACAGGGATACACACCGCCTGCGTCTGCCCGGGCTTCACCGACACCGAGATGCTGCGCGACCACGTCCCCGCGGAGGCCATGGACAGCATCCGCGCCATGTCCGCATTCGAGCGCCTGATCGAGCCGCGCGAGATCGCCGAGACCCTCTACTGGGCCGCCACCCACCCGGTGATCAACGGCGCGGTCATTCACGCCAATCTGGGCCAGGTCGAGCGTTGACCGGGTCGCCCGCGGCTGGGGCCACAGAGGCATCGCTGGAAGCCGGAGAGCTGTACGAGCGCCGGGAGCGGGTGTTCCTGGTGCTGGCCGGGTTCTTCCTGTGCGCCATGACCCTGCTGAACGTCGTCGGCATCACCCGGTTCGTGCAGATCGGCCCCATGGCGCTGGCGGTGGGGGTGCTGCCATATCCGCTGACGTTTTTGTGCACCGACCTCATCAGCGAGCTCTACGGCCGGCGGCGGGCCAACTTCGTGGTCTGGGTGGGGTTCGTGCTGAACTTCTTCATTCTCAGCGTCATGTGGCTGGGCAACGCCCTGCCCGCCGTGCCCGCGGAGCAGCAGCCGCCGTGGCAGGTCATCGAGCTGGCGGAGTCAGTGGCGCTGCCCAACAGCGACGTGCTCTCGGGCGGCGTGGAGCTGTTCCAGTTGCTCTACGCCTGTACCTCCGGTGCCGTGTTCGCCTCGATGATGGCCTACGTGGCGGCGCAGTACTGCGACGTCCAGCTCTTCCACTTCTTCAAGCGCATCACCGGCGGCCGCCACCTGTGGCTGCGCAACATCTTCTCCACCCTCACCAGCCAGGCAGTGGACTCGTTGATGGTCATCACCGTGACCTTCGGCGCCGCCTTCCTGGCCGGCGAGATCGGCATTCTCGCCCTGCTGATCCTCATGGGCAGCAACTATCTGTTCAAGATGTTCGTCGCCCTCGCGGACACGGTGCCCTTCTACTGGCTTACCGGCCGGCTCAAACGCTACCTCGACATCGACAACGTGCACGTGCTCGAATGAGACCATCCGCTGGAGCGCGGACATGGCGCAGCGCCCACGACGGCACCGCAATCCGCTGAAGGCCCGCTACCACCGGCCGGGGACGGCGCCTGGCACCTACGACGTGGCCGCGACCCGCGAATCCGTGGACGCGGGCGTCGCCATCCTCGAGTACGACCGGCAAGCCCTGCGGCGTTACCACAGCCTGGAGGCGTTCACGCCGCGCCGCGGCACCGTGCGCTGGATCCGGGTCGGCTCGCACCCGCCCCTCGCGCTGCTGGAAGCGCTGAAATCCCGCTACGCCATCGACCCCATGGCGCTGGAGGACGTGGTGGTGCAAAGCCACCGCCCGAAGTTCTCCACCTTCGACGGCGGCTGTCTCCTGTCGCTGGCGATTCCGCGCGGCGGCGCCGGCGAGACCGCGCCGCTCAATCTGTACCTCTCGGACAACACGCTCGTCACCTTTTTCGACGACGCCTCGCTGTTCGGCCCCATCGAGCAACGCCTGGCCAGCGGCTCGCGCCTGCGCGGCGCTTCCGCTCACGACCTGGCGTACGCGCTCCTGGACCTGGCCGTGGACCTGCTGTTCCCGCTCTACGAGCAGACCAGCGAGCGGCTCGAGCGGCTCGAGGAGGAACTGCTCGACCGTCCCGGGGAATCGTTTCTGCGGGAAGCCCACGCAGTGCGCCGCGAATTGCTGGTGCTGCGCCGGACGACGTGGGCCACCCGGGAGGTGGTGGGTGATCTGCTGCGGCACTGGGATTCGCCCCCGCTGCGCCACCTGCGGCCGCTGCTGCAGGACAGCTACGAGCACGTGGTCACCATCGTCGATCTCGTGGAGACACAGCGCGAAATCGCCACCAGCCTGGTGGAGATCTACCTCTCGCTCGCGAGCAACCGCTTGAACGACGTCATGCGGGTGCTGACCATCATCGCCACCCTGTTCATCCCGCCGACGTTCGTCGCCGGGATCTACGGCATGAACTTCCGCACCGACGCCGGCCCGTGGAGCATGCCGGAGCTGGAATGGCCCTACGGCTACCTGCTGGTGCTGGGCATCATGGGGGTCATGATCACCGCCATGCTCGTCTATTTCCGGCGCAAGCGCTGGCTGTGACCCGCTACAGCAGTTCCGCTGCCCGCCGCACCGAGCGTTCCACCCGCGCCGGATCGAGGCCGGGCAGGCGCAGCCGGGCGACGATCAAATGCGTCAGGCCGAGGCGCTCGCGATACTCCGCCACGCGTTCACGCACGTAACCGGCTTCACCGACGATGCTCCAGGCCTCCACCGCGTGCTCGGGCGCCGGCGCGCCCCGTTCCCGCGCCTGACGCGCCAGCGCGCGGCGGAGCGCCATGGTCTCGCGGGCGCTCTCGGTCACCAGCAACGAGCGCATCGCCGGCACCGCCGCCGGCGGCTCGTGTCCCGCCTCCCGCAGGGCGGCGGCGTGGCGCGCCAGGTTGGCGGCCAGCACGTCCAGCGGCTCCACCGGCGACGCCAGGTACGCCAGGCCCAGATGGCCGGCCTGAACCTGCGCCTTGGGCCCGAACGCGGCCACCCACACCGGCGGGTGCGGCTGCTGCACAGGCAGCGGCGCCAGCCGTACCGCCTCACCCTCCGGCGTCCCGGCCACCGGCGCTCCCGACCAGGCATCGATCATGCGCGCCAGCCGCGAGGCGAACAGGGCACGCTTCTCCCGGGGCTCGACGTCGAAGGCGCGCAGCACCGCCGGTGCGTAGCCCCGGCCCACGCCCAGCAAAACGCGCCCCGCCGACAGCTGATCGAGCACCGCCACCTGCTCCGCCGCCTGCAGCGGATGCCGCAGCGTCAGCAGGTACGACGTGGTCGCCAGGCGGATCCGGCGCGTCCCCGCCGCCACCGCCGCGAGCAGCATCAGCGGATCGGGCAGAGCTTGCGGGGCGAAGTGGCTCTCGGGCAGCCAGAAGGAATCGTATCCCCAAGCCTCCGCCGACTGCGCCTGCGCGGTGAGCCCCCCCGCGTCGAGCCGGTCCGGGTCCCAGGGGGTAACGCCGAGTCGCAACACGGGCGCCAACCGTCACCGCGCCTCGAGCAGGTATTGAAGGCCATCGAACCCCGGGCGGCGCACCAGGCGGGCCACACACACCGCGTCGCGCGCCCGGCGGCGCTGGCGCCAATCCAGCGCCCGCGCCCAGGCGTGTGCCGCCGCCGGGGTCCGGGCATCGCACAGATGCGCCAGGCTGTCGCGAAAGGC
>JBMCWS010000087.1:0-11788 GCA_048621375.1 Pseudomonadota bacterium
CCTCTATCCCTTGCCGGCCGCGGCGGCGTTCGTCGGGGCTACGTCCTAGTAGGGCTCATTTTCCCCGCGGAAGTTCCCATCGGCCGGCTCTGCCGCGCCTTTGGCGCGGCGCTTTTCTTCAGTTGTCCGACTGCCCCACAACCCGCGTCAGCGCTGCCGGTCGAGCAGCGGTGCGATGCGCTTGTCAATGGCTTCACGGGCGCGAAAGATACGCGAACGCACCGTCCCCACGGGGCATTCCATCACCTCCGCGATCTGCTCGTAGGTGAGACCGTCGAATTCTCGCAGAGTCACCGCGCTGCGCAAATCATCCGGCAGATCGGAGATGGCGGCGTCGATCTCCATCGACAGCTCGTCCCGGGCGAGCTCGGAATCCGGGCTTTCCAGATCGCGCAAGGCGTCGGCGCCGTCGAAATGCTCCGCGTCCTCCACCTCGACGTCGACCCCGGGGGGCCGGCGGCTCCGGGCGACCAGATGGTTCTTCGCCGTGTTGATGGCGATACGGTACAGCCAGGTGTAGAACGCGCTCTCACCACGGAATCGGGGCAGCGCACGAAAGGCCTTGATGAAGGCCTCCTGGACCACGTCCTGAACGTCCTCGGAATCCCGGAGGTAGCGGCTCACCAGATTGACGATCTTGTGCTGATAGCGGCTGAATAGAAGATCGAACGCCTGTCGATCGCCGTCCTGAACCCTGCGTACCAGCTCTTTGTCGGTTTCCTTGGCCACCTCTTCGCCGTGATTGAAAGTTGATCGGATATTCTGCCGACAACCACATGTTTATACTAGAAACCCTTTGACGGAGGGGGCATGAGCCAGCGGTTCTCCACCGATATCCTCATCATCGGCAGTGGCGCCGCCGGGCTGGCCGCTGCGCTGCATCTGGCCCCCCACGCAAGGGTGACGGTGCTGTGCAAGGGTGAGATGAACGCTGCCTCGTCCACGTGGGCCCAAGGCGGGATCGCCGCCGTGAGCGATCCCGAGGACACGATCGACGCCCACGTTCAGGACACCCTGAACGCTGGCGCCGGGCTCTGCGACGAGGACGTGGTGCGATTCGCGGTGGAGCGCGCCCCCCGCGCCATCGAGCAGCTGGTGCGCTGGGGCGTGAAGTTCGACACTGAGAACAACCACTTCCACCTCACGCGGGAAGGCGGACACTCGTTCCGCCGCATCGTCCACGCCGCCGACGCCACCGGGCGCTCGATCATCGAGACCCTGACCCGGCGCGCGCTCGACCATCCCCGGATCGAGCTGCTGCGTGACCGCGTCGCCATCGACCTGATCAACCTGAGCAAGCTCGGCCGGCACGCCAACCGCTGCGCGGGCGCCTATGTGCTCAATCGCACCAGCGGCCACGTCGAGGTCTTTCAGTCGAAGTTCGTGCTGCTGGCCACCGGCGGGGCCAGCAAGGTGTATCTGTATACCAGCAATCCCGACAGCTCCACCGGCGACGGCATTGCGATGGCCTGGCGCGCCGGCTGCCGGATCGCCAACATGGAGTTCAACCAGTTTCATCCGACGTGCCTGTACCACCCGCACGCCAAGTCGTTCCTGATATCCGAGGCGGTGCGGGGGGAAGGCGGGATTCTGTTGCTGCCGGACGGCGACCGGTTCATGCATCGTTTCGACTCGCGCCTGGAGCTCGCGCCGCGCGATGTCGTCGCCCGGGCCATCGACCACGAAATGAAGCGAACCGGGGCCGACTGTGTGTACCTGGACATCAGCCACCGCCCCAAGAGCTTCATCGAGGCCCACTTCCCCACCATCTACCGCCGCTGTCTCGAGTTCGGAATCGACATCAGCCGCAACCCGATCCCGGTGGTTCCCGCCGCGCACTACACCTGCGGCGGCGTCGTGGTCGACCAGCGCGGCGCCACCGACGTCCCCGGGCTCTACGCCATCGGCGAGGTGAGCTGTACCGGTTTGCACGGCGCCAACCGGCTGGCGAGCAACTCGCTGCTCGAATGCCTGGTGTACGCCTCGGGCGCCAGCGAAGACGTGCTGGCGCGGCTCGAGGATCCGGTCGCGGACGTCACCGTGCCCCATTGGGACGAAAGCCAGGTCACGGACTCCGACGAGGACGTGGTGATCGCCCACAACTGGGAGGAGCTGCGCCGCTTCATGTGGGATTACGTCGGCATCGTGCGCACCGACAAGCGCCTGCAGCGCGCGCAGCGGCGTCTGGATCTACTCAAGCAGGAGATCCACGAGTACTACAGTCACTACCGGGTCACCAACGACCTCATCGAGCTGCGCAATCTGGTACACGTGGCGGAGCTCATCGTTCGATCCGCCCTCGCGCGCGGCGAGAGCCGCGGGCTGCACTACAACCTCGACCACCCCGACACGCTGGCCGAGGCCCGGGACACCATCCTGTTTCCGGGATACTCAGACGGGTTCGACGTGCTCCGGCCGGCCGCGCATTGACAGGCGATGGGCCAGATTCCGCCGGAGCCGGGCCGCGTCGCCGGCGCCGAGCTCGTCCGCGAAAATCTCCACACGGCTTCGCCCGACGAACGTGATGCAGATGCGCCAGGGGCCGAGGCGGGCGCGATGCACCCCGACGAGATCGATCTCCCAGCAGGGTACCGCGACCCCCGGACGCATCCGCCACCACCAGACGATGAGCGGCACGGCGCCGATCCAGCCGAACCAGGCCCAGCCCGCCAGTACCACCGGCCCCAGCAGCAAGCGATGCCGCCACCTGCGAAGCGAACCCGAACGCCCTGGGAGACGAAGCTGCGTGTCAACGCCCGAGGGCGTCACGGATCCCCGCCACCAGCGTGGCCAGCTCCGGGTCGGCGGGCTCGGACTCCCCCTGGATCCACTCGTAGATGTCCCAGTCGTCGTGCTCGAGCAATCGCAGGTAGGTACGTCGCTCCCGCTCGCCGAGACCGGCGAGCCGGTGCTCCACGAAAGGCGCCAGCGCCAACTCGAGCTCCAGCATGCCGCGCCGGCTGCGCCACTTGAGCCGCCTTTCGTCGGTCGCGCCGGCCGGCGCTGGCCGGGAGTCGCTCATCCCTCGACATCCATTCGTTACCACCGCACCATTGTGCAGCGAACGCAAGGATGCTTACCAGCGCCATGATCCACCAGCACTGGCAGACATATCTGGAATCGGCAGCGCCCGGGGTGGAAGGCGCCGCCGGCCTCGCCTACCTGCCTGAGCTGGCGGTGGTGGCGTTCCGCGGCGCGGATGCGCGGCAGTTCCTGCAAGGGTATCTCACCTGCGACACCAGCCGGCTCAGCGCCGGCGAGCTCACGCCGACGGCCCTGTGCAGCCTCAAGGGGCGGGTGGTGGTGAATGGCTGGTGCGCCCCCGTGGCGGACGACGAGGTGATCCTGGTGCTCCACCGCAGCCTGGTGGACACCCTGGCACGGTTCCTCCGGGCGTACCTCATGTTCTCCAGGACCACCCTCGAGGATCGTCGTGAGACGGCGCTGGTGCTCGGGGGGCTCGACCTGCCGGAGACGGCCGGCGGCCTCCGCCTGGACGCCCGCCGCCGCCTGTTCCCGCTGGCCGACCTCGAAGAGGCGAAACGGCTCCGGGAGCACCACCCTGGGGTGAGCGCGAGCACCTGGTTCGCCTCGCTGGCCGCCGACGGCATCCCGCTGGTCTCGGCCCCGGTCAGCGACACTTTCCTGCCGCAGATGCTCGACCTCGACGCGCTGGGTGCCATCGATTTCGAGAAAGGCTGCTACCTCGGCCAGGAGGTGGTGGCCCGGGCACAGCACCGCGGCCAGGTGAAACGCCGGCTGGCCCGGCTCGCCTGGGCGGGTGCGCCGGCGCCGGAGCCGGGCGCGGAGATCACCGATCCCGACGCCCGGGCCGTCGGGGTGGTCGTTCAGAGCGCCGCCGACGCCGGCGATTCCGGCGCGCTGCTGGCGGTGCTCCGAATTGATGCACCCGGGGAGCTGCAGCAAGGTGGGACGCGGCTCCGCCGGCTGCCGTAGCCGCTGACTATACTGGTGGTGTTCATCCATCACAGTCACGGTAGTTTCATGTCCAATCTCGCCGAGAAAATCCGCCACGAAGTCACCTGCGCAATCGACAACGACGAGCTGGAGCTGCCCACGCTGCCGGAGGTGGCCCTGCGCATCCGGGACGCCGCGGAGGACCCCGAGGTTTCCGTCCAGGGGCTGGCGCGGGTGATCGCGGAGGACGCGGGACTGTCCGGCAGGATGATCAAGGTGGCCAACTCGCCGCTGTACCGCGGCGCCAACAGCATCGAGGACCTGAACATGGCCATGAGCCGGCTCGGCGTCGCCTTCGCTGCCAACCTCGCTATCGGGATGGCCATGGAACAGATGTTCCAGGCCACCTCCGACCTGGTAGACCGCAAACTGCGCCAGGTGTGGGGCCACGCGACGGAAGTGGCGGGCATCAGCGCGGTGCTGGCGAAGCGATTCACCCGGCTGCGCCCCGACCAGGCAGCGCTCGCGGGCCTCACCCACAGCGTCGGCGTCCTGCCCATCGTCGCCTGGGCCGAGCGCCATCCGAACCTGCTGGCGGACGGAATGACCCTGGACGGCGTCATCGAGCGCATTCACGGGGCTCTGGGCACCACGATCCTGGCGAGCTGGGAGTTCGCGGACGAGATCGCGCGGGTGCCGGCTCAATACGCCGACTTCGAGCGCGCGGCACCGGAAGCCGACTACGCCGACGTGGTGATGGTGGCCAACCTCTACACCCTGGCGGGAACCGAGCATCCGTACACGCAGCTCGACTGGAGCCGAATCCACGCGTTCACCAACCTGGCCCTGGATCCGTCCCTGGAGTCGTCCGAGCTCACGGAGCTGGCAGACGACATCGCCGCCGCCAGCGAGGCGTTCGGCGCCGGCGGTTGAGGGTCAATCCTTCAACTTCGGCTCGTAGAGCCACTGAATGCTGGAGAAATCCAGTCCCCCGGCGCCGTTGAGCTGCTGATGGATTCGATAGAGATTCTTGGCCAGCGCCCCCATGGGCACCGTGCTGGCCGAGGTCTCTGCCGTATCCATGGCGAGCCCGAGGTCCTTGTTCATCAAGTCCACGAGGAAGCCGCCTTCGTAACCCCGCGAGGCGGGTACGCCGTCCATCACGCCCGGGTACGGGTTGTACACGTTCAGCGACCAGTTTCCGCCCGACGATTGCTTCATGATCTCCGAGAGTACCACCGGATCCAGGCCGTTCCGGGTACCGAGCGCCAGCGCCTCCGCAGTGCCCGCCATGTGCACCGCCAGCAGCATGTTGTTGCAGATCTTCGCGATCTGGCCCGCGCCGCTCTCCCCGGCATGGAAGACGTTGCGGCCCATGACCTCGAGAACGCTGCGAGCCCGTTCCATGCCTTCGCTGCTGCCGCCGACGATGAACGTGAGCGTACCCGCCACAGCGCCGGCAGTGCCCCCGGAGACCGGGGCGTCCAGCATGTCCAGCCCCCGCTCGGCGGCGGCTGACGCCACCGCGCGCGCCGTATCCGGATCGATGGTGCTGCAGTCGACGAGCTGCGTGCCGGCAGCGGTATGCGCCAGAATTCCGTCATCGCCCAGGTACAACCCTTCGACGTGCCGGCCGGCCGGCAGCATGCTGATGAACAGATCCACACCGCTGACGCAATCCGCGGCGCGCGCCTGGGCCTCCACACCTTCCACCGCAGCCATCCGCTCCGCCTCCAGGTCGAAAACCTTCACCGAATGACCGGCGGCGGCCAGATTCGCGGCCATGGGACCACCCATGTTGCCGAGCCCGACGAAACCGATGCGTGTCATGACGTTTGCTCCTCCAGGTCGTCAAGCGGGTTGTTCGGCCACGGCGGCGTGAAGTGCTCCGCCACGTACCATTCCGGCAGCGCCTCGACGTTCGGATACTGCCAGCGCGGCGCGTTGTCCTTGTCGACGATCAGCGCCCGAACACCTTCGGCAAAGTCCGGGTGCCGGGCGCAGTGACTGGCAACGATCATCTCGAGCCGGAAGCAGTCCGCCAGCGCCAACGCCGGCGCGCGCCGAAGCTGTTCCGCAATGATCCCCACCGAGGTCGGACACCCCCGGTTCAGCGCCGCGATGCCGCCGTCGATCCAGTCGCTGGTGCCGACGAGGCCGCGAACCTGCTCTGCCACCGCCGCGGCACCTCCTTCCGGCTCGAGCGAGCGCGGCACGGCGCCCACCTCTACCGGCGGCATCTCCGCCGCCGGCAGCGCCGCCAGCGCTGCCTGCATTCGCTCATCGTCCACACCGGGATCGCCGCGCCAGTCGGCGGCGAGCAGCGTCTCGAGCACCCGGGGGCGCTCGGCGGCGGGAATGCCCTGGGTCGCCAGTCCCACCTCCAGGGCGTCGGCGCCGTTCATCTGCGCCCCGGTGACGCCCACGAACGTGGCAATGTGGCGGGGCATGTTCCGCAGCAGCCACGTGCCTCCCGCATCGGGGAACAGCCCGATGGTCACTTCCGGCATGGCGATGCGCGACTTCTCCGTCACCAGCCGATGGCGGGCGCCGGAGAACACCCCCAGACCCCCGCCCATCACCACGCCGTGGCCGAGGCTGACCACGGGCTTCGGATAACAGTGGATCCGGTAATCGAGGCGGTACTCGGCCTCGAAGAACCGGAACGGATAGTCGTCCACCACCTCGCCGGCGGCGTGGTTCCTGACCATGGCATTGTAGAGTGCCTGAATGTCGCCACCCGCGCTGAACGCCCGGTCACCGGCCCCGGTGAGCAGCACACCCACCACCCGGTCGTCGCCGGCCCAGCGGCCGAGCGCCGGGGCAAGGATCTCGATCATGGGCAGACTGAGGGAATTGAGCGTGGCTTCCGAGTTGAGCCGCGCTTCCGCCAGCACGTGGCCGGAGGCGGTGGCGTGCTCGAACAACAATACCGGCTCCGCCGCGTCGTTCACCGGCTCGCTCATCCGTTCACCCACTGCGCCGACCGCTTTTCGAGAAACGCATTGACGCCTTCCGTCTGATCCCGGGTGTCGAACAGGCGTACGAACGATTCCCGTTCGTCCGGGTAAGCGGCGTCGATGCTGGTGCTCCGTGCTGCCTGAATCAGGCGCTTGCAGGCGGCCACGGCAGGGGGGCTCTGATTGCCCACGCTGGCAGCGAGCTTCAGGGCCTGCTCGAGTGCCTCTCCCTGATCCACCACTTCCTCCACCAACGAGATCCGCGCCGCCGTCTCGGCATCGATGCGCTCGCCGCACAGGATCAGGCGCTTGGCCCAGCCCTCGCCCACCATCCAGGGAAGGTTCTGGGTGCCGCCGCCACAGGGCAGCAGCCCCACGCCCGCTTCCGGCAGCGCCATCTGCGCGTGACGCTCGGCGATCCGGATGTCGCAGGCCAGCGCACACTCTAGCCCGCCGCCCATGGCGTAGCCGTTGACGGCGGCCACGGACACCCCGCGAAACCGCGCCAGTGCCTCGAATGCCGAGCCGAACGCCGTCGCCATGGTGGCGGCCACGCCTTTGTCGCCGGACGCGAACAGCTTCAGATCGGCGCCGGCGGAGAAGAACTTCTCTCCCGACCCGGTGATCACCAGGGCATAAACGCTGCGGTCGGCGTTGCACTGAGCCACCAGATCCTCGAGACCGCTGAGATTCTCCTGATCCCAGGTGTTGGCCGGCGGCGTGTTCAGGGTGACCACGACGGTATGGTCACGCTGCTCCACCAACAGCTTCTCGGTAGGGGATTCGATCATGCGCGGTGTGCCTCCGAACTGCGTCAACAGGCGCCAGATGGTGACACAACAGCCTGCCCGCCACTACCCGGCACGGGCTCAGCGCACGTCGAACCAGTCGATGGGCTCGCGGCCCACGGATGCCAGGTACTCGTTGGCGCGCGAGAAGTGCCTGCAGCCGAAAAAGCCCCGGTGCGCGGACAGCGGCGACGGGTGCGGCGCCGCCAGGACCAGGTGGCGGTCGCGGTCCACCCGGGCGCCCTTTTTCTGCGCATAGCTGCCCCAGAGCATGAACACCAGGTGCTCACGCTGCTCGCACAGGACTTCCACGACCCGGTCGGTGAACGTCTCCCAGCCGCGGCCCCGGTGGGAGCCCGCGCGGCCCCGCTCCACGGTCAGCACCGCGTTGAGCAGAAGCACCCCCTGGCGCGCCCAGGATTCCAGACAGCCCCGCCCCTCGGGAATGCGCCGGTCGGGGCCGCCGAGGTCGTCGTCGATCTCCCGGAAGACGTTCACCAGCGAGGGCGGCCGCTCGACGCCTGGCTGCACGGAGAAGCACAAACCGTGGGCCTGACCCGGCCCGTGGTACGGGTCCTGACCGATGATGACCACCTTCACGTCCGGCAGCGGGCACAGATCCAGGGCCGCGAAGATACGATCGCTCGGCGGATACACCACCTGCCGCGCCCGTTTGCGCTCCAGCAGAAAGCGACGCAGGTCCTGCATGTACGGCGCCTCGAACTCCGGGCCCAGCGCCGCCTTCCAGGTCTCCTCCAGGCGCACGCGGCCCTCAGCCATCCCGGGGCCTCATCAGCGGGAACAACAGCACGTCGCGAATCGAGGGCGAATCCGTGAGCAGCATCATGAGGCGATCGATGCCGATTCCCTCGCCCGCCGTGGGCGGCAGGCCGTACTCCAGGGCGCGGATGTAGTCTGCGTCGTAGTGCATGGCCTCGGGATCGCCGCCACTTTTCATCTCCGCCTGCTCACGGAACCTCGCCGCCTGATCTTCCGGGTCGTTGAGCTCCGAGAAGCCGTTGGCGATCTCCCGCCCGGCCACGAACAGCTCGAACCGGTCGGCCAGCTCCGGGTCGTCATCGTTGCGCCGGGACAGCGGCGACACCTCGGCGGGATAGTGCGTGACGAAGGTGGGCTGCTCGAGCTGATGCTCCACCAGGGCCTCGAACACCTCCGTCTGCAGACGGCCACGCCCCCAGCCGGGCTCCACCGCGATACCCAGGGACTTCAGCTTCGCCGTGAGCGTCTCGGCGTTCTGCACGGCGGCTGCGTCGAGATCCGTGTAGCGGGTGATGGCCTGTGCCAGGGTGAGCCGCTCGGCGGGCTTCCCCAGGGCGAGGGATCGGCCCTGGTAGGTCACTTCGTCGGCCTTTAGGACGTCGTGCACCACCCCCCGCAGCAGTTCCTCGGTCAACGCGATGAGATCCTCGAAATCCGCGTAGGCCCAGTAGAACTCGAGCATCGTGAATTCCGGATTGTGGCGCGTCGACAGGCCCTCATTGCGGAAATTGCGGTTGATCTCGAACACCCGCTCGAAGCCCCCCACGGTGAGACGCTTGAGATAGAGCTCCGGGGCGACGCGCAGGTAGAGATCGAGATCGAGCGCATTGTGGTGGGTGACGAACGGGCGCGCCGCGGCACCGCCGGGAATGAGCTGCATCATCGGCGTCTCCACTTCCATGAAGCCGCGGTCGATGAAGAACCGGCGGATGTGACTCACCACCCGGGAACGGATCTCGAACACCCGGCGCGAGTCGGGGTTCATGATCAAATCGAGATAGCGCTGCCTGTACTTTACCTCCTGATCCGCCAGGCCGTGGAACTTCTCCGGCAGCGGACGCAGGTCCTTCGACAGCAGCTCGATATGCTGCGCCTGCACCGACAGCTCCCCCTTGTTGGTGCGCATGAGCGTGCCGCGCACGCCCACGATGTCGCCGATGTCCCAGAGCTCCTTGAATTCCTCGTAGGCCGCTTCGCCCACGTCGTCCCGGCGCAGATAGCACTGAATGGTGCCGCTGTCGTCCTGCAGGGTGATGAAGCTGGCCTTGCCCATCACCCGCCGGAGCATGACCC
This sequence comes from Pseudomonadota bacterium, assembly GCA_048621375.1. GTDB lineage: Bacteria > Pseudomonadota > Gammaproteobacteria > Pseudomonadales > Azotimanducaceae > UBA7803. The sequence continues at coordinate 9,740 of JBMCWS010000087.1, forward strand.
GCCCGGCCACCGCCGCTTCGATACCGGCGTGCTCCAGCGCCGCCTTGTCGAGATCGCGGCAGCGCTCGTGCAATGCCGCCGCCATGGCATCGCGGCGGAACGCATTGGGGTAGGCGCGGCCGGTTTCCCGCCAACGGGCGAGCTTGTCGCGGCGCACCTGGACGATGTCGTGTTCTTCGCTCATGGTCGTTACCGCTCCCGCTTTACAAACCCGCCTTGAGGCTCGCCTCGATGAAGTCGTCGAGGTCGCCGTCGAGCACGTTGTTGGGGTCCATACGCTCCACGTTGGTCCGCAGATCCTTGATCCGGGACTGATCGAGCACGTAGGAGCGGATCTGACTGCCCCAGCCGATGTCCGCCTTGGCGTCCTCCTGGGCCTGCGCTTCGGTCCGGCGCTTTTGCATCTCCATCTCGTAGAGCTTGGCCCGCAGCTGATTCCATGCGTGCTCGCGGTTCTGGTGCTGGGAGCGCTCGCTCTGGCACTGCACGACCACATTGGTGGGCAGGTGCGTCAGCCGCACGGCGGAATCCGTCCGGTTGACGTGCTGACCGCCCGCGCCGCTGGCCCGGTAGGTATCGGTACGCACGTCCGCGGGGTTGATCTCGATCTCGATGTCCTCGTCGATCTGCGGCGACACGAACACCGACGCGAACGACGTATGGCGCCGGTTGCCGGAGTCGAACGGCGACTTGCGCACCAGCCGGTGCACGCCGGTCTCGGTGCGCAGCCAGCCGAAGGCGTGGTCGCCGTTCACCTCCACCGTCGCGCTCTTCACACCTGCCACGTCGCCGGGCGAGAGTTCGATGATCTGCGCCTGAAAGCCGCGCTTCTCGCACCACCTGAGGTACATGCGCAGCAGCATGTCCGCCCAGTCCTGGGCCTCGGTGCCGCCGGAGCCGGCCTGAATCTCCAGGTAAGCGTTCGCCGCATCGGTCTCGCCCTGGAACATGCGCCGGAACTCCAGCGCCACCAGCGCCGCCTCCTGCGCGTCGAGCTCGGCCGCCACGTCGTCCAGGGCCGCGCTGTCCCCTTCCGCGGCTGCCATTTCCGCCAGCTCGTCGAGATCCGACAGTGCCGTTTCGAGGGCACCGAGCGCGCTCACCAGCGAGTCCAGCGCGGCGCGTTCCTGATTCAGCGATTTCGCCCGCTCCGGGTCGTCCCAGGCCGTCGGGTCCGCCAGCTCGAGCTCTACTTCCTCCAGCCGTTCCGCTTTGCCGGGATAGTCAAAGATACCCCCTGAGCGCCGACTCGCGCTCCCGCATGTCACGCAACCGTTCTCGAATCGATGTGATTTCCGCCATGACTCCCGTTGCCTTACCGATGTCCGGAAAAGCGCGCCAGTCTATTGCAAGGGGCGGATATGCTCCACCACGAGCTGCAGCGTCGGCAGATCGCCGTAGTCGTTCTCCCCCAGCCGATACACGAGCAGCAGCCGGTTCGCCCCTTCCAGAGGCGGCTGGCGGAAGGCGATGGCATCCACCAGACGCCGGTCCTGACGCACCACCAGCTTCAGGTGAGCCTCGCCCACCACGCGCTGGCTCACCAGCTCGAACTCGCCGTGGAACAGCGGCTCGGGGAACGCCTGTCCCCACGGCCCACCCTCGGCCAGACGGCGCGCGGTATCGAGACACAACTCTTCCTCACCGAGTTCCCCGTCGGTGTACAACATGCGGCCCAGCGCCTCTTCCGGGAGGACCGCCCGGACCTGCGCATCGAACGCGCGGGTGAAGCGCTCGTAGTGAACCCGCTTGATGGAAAGCCCGGCCGCCATGGCGTGCCCGCCGAATTTCGCCAGCATACCCGGATACCGGCTGGCCACCGCGTCCAGAGCATCGCGCACGTGCAGGTCGGGTATGGAGCGGGCGGAGCCCTTCAACTCGTCCGGGGCGTTGTCGCCGGCATCGGCGAATGCGATGACCGGCCGGTGGATCTTCTCCCGCAGGCGCCCGGCCACGATACCGATCACCCCCTGATGCCAACCCGCCTCGTAGACGCACACCCCCACGCGGTCGTCCTGCCGGCTGGCACGGTCCGCGACGATCAGCTCG
>JBMCWS010000088.1:0-11499 GCA_048621375.1 Pseudomonadota bacterium
CCGTGGGGCAGCCCATGCGCGCCCGGCTGGCGGCGCGGGCGCGGAGCGCCGGGCTCGATGGCTTCGGGCCCGGTGTGCGTCTCGCGGGGCAGCGGGCCGGCGCCATTCGCGATCCCGAGCGCCGGGCACAGTACCGCACCCGCACGGCCATCAAGGCGCTGAGTCAGGACCCCGGAGTCGCGTACGCCCAGCCCAACTACCGCTACACGGCCCAGGCGGAGCCCAACGATCCGTTCTATGCGCTGCAGTGGCATTATCCGCTCATCGATCTACCCGCAGCCTGGGACCTCACTACCGGCGACCCCGACGTCACGGTGGCGGTGCTCGACACCGGCGTTCTCGTCGACCATCCCGATCTTGCCGGGCAGCTCGTTCCCGGCTACGACTTCATCAGCGACCCCGCGACGGCGGCGGACGGCGACGGCATCGATGCGGATCCCGCCGACCCCGGCGATGGCGACGGCACCCAGCCGAGTTCGTTCCACGGCACCCACGTGGCGGGCACGGTAGCGGCGGTGAGCGGGAACGAATCCGGAATCGCCGGGGTGGCACCGGGAGTCAGGCTGATGCCGCTGCGGGTGCTCGGGATGGGCGGCGGCACCAGCTACGACATCATTCAGGCGATCCGCTACGCCGCCGGGCTCCCCAACGATTCCGGGGAAACCACCGAGCCCGTGGACGTCATGAACCTGAGCCTCGGCCGCCTGGGCACCTGCTCCCCGGCGGAGCAGGCCGCGTTCACCGCCGCCCGTCAGGCCGGCGTCATGGTGGTGGGCGCCGCGGGCAACGACGGCGTGGACGCCGCAGAGGCCACCCCCGCGAGCTGCGCCGACGTGATGGCCGTGGGCGCCGTGGATCTGGTGGGCGAGCGTTCGTTCTATTCCAACTTCGGCAGCGCCGTGGACGTGCTCGCGCCCGGCGGCGACGACCGCGCGGACGACAACGGCGACGGCTACCCGGACGGGGTGCTGAGCCTCATGGGCGACGAGCGCAGCGATCCCCCGGATTACGTCTACACCTTCATGACCGGCACCTCCATGGCGAGCCCCCACGTGGCCGGCGTGGTGGCGCTGATGAAGTCGGTGCACCCGGAGCTGACGCCTGATGCCATCGACCAACTCCTCGCCGACGGTGAGATGACCGACGAGCGGGGAATCATCAACGCCTTCTCGTCGGTGTACGCGGCCTTGAACGCGCTCGGGCAGCCGCCGGAGCTGAATCCCGAGCTCGCCGTGCAGCCGGAGTCGCTCAACTTCGGCACCGCGTTCAACCTCGCCGTCATCGACGTCCGCGTCTCGGGCGGCGGCACCCTCACGGCACAGCCGCCCCGGGCCGACGTGCCGTGGCTGTCGATCTCGCCGGTCACCGAGCGCGTCGACGGCACGGGCCGCTATCGGGTGACTGTGGACCGCAGCGGCCTTCCCCCCGGCACCCATACCGCCACCATCCGCATCGACTCTGACCGCAACGCCGTGGAGGTGCCGGTGATCATGCAGGTGAGCGAGGCCGCCGTGGACGCCGACGCCGGGCACCTCTACGTGCTGCTCGTCGACCGCGACAGCGGCGAAGTGGTCGCCGTCACCGAGGCCGACGCCGACGGCGGTCTGTACGCCTACGAGCTCACCGGCGTGCCGCGGGGCGAGTACGAGGTCGTCGCCGGCAGCGACTTCGACGCCGACGAGGTCATCTGTGACGGCGGCGAGAGCTGCGGCGCCTTTCCCACTCTGGATCAGCGGCGGACGGTGGTGGTGGACCGCGACCGCAGCGGCGTCGATTTCACGGTGGGCCACGTGATCCCCATCAGCGGCACCGTCGACGCGGGCGGATCCCTGAGCGGGACGGCGGTGGAGCGCGGCGACGACGCGCGGCAACCGGCCGCGCGTCGCGCCCGCTAACGCGTCAGTCCACCACCGGGTAGTAGGGGGCGCCCCACGCCACCTCGGGGTGGTCCATCATCAGGTCGATGAAGCGGGGCACCAGCAGCGCCATGATCCGCGCCCCGTCGCGGACCTGGTCGCGGTTCACCTGGCTGTTCCAGGTGGCGCCGCCGTGGACCAGTTGGTTGCGCAGCACGTACAGGCGGTCGAACAGCGTCGTCAGGATCGTTTCGGTATCGCGGTTGCCGAGGGCCGAAGCGATGCGCCTGCGACTGCTCGCGAACGCGCGCTCCCAGTTGCCGTAGCCCGGCGCGCCGTTCTGGTGCTTCCAGAACGGCTGGAACACGTAGCGATTGTGGAGCAGGCCGCGTATCGCATGCGGGTAGCGTTCCCAGATCGTGTCGTAGACGGTGCCGCCCCGGTCCAGCGCCGTCAGCGTGCGAAAGTAGTCCCGCAGGGTGGCGCGTTCGTCGTTCGGGCCGGTGTCGTCGAGCTCGCGCGCGTAGGCGGCGTTGAACGCGATCCAGTAGAAGATGAACGCGGCGTCGAAGTCGTCCTCCGCCAGCTCCGCGCGGTGCAGCCAGCTCAGGGCGCGGTGCACGCGCAGCGCGAGGTCGTCCGGGAAGCCGTCGCTGATCTCGCGTTGCTTGGCTTTCAGGATGTCGAACGTGGTGGCGGTGGATTCACGCATACTGTTCCAGTGCGGCGGCGAGTTGTCGGCTGACGAGCTGACGCAGGGTCTCCGGGCGCACCACCTCGACATCGGCGCCGAAGCGCAGGATGTCGCGCACCAGCTCGGTGGGATCGGCGTAGGGCACGGTGAGCTCGTAGCGGCCGTCGGTGAGCCACTGCCCCTGCTGCCTCGGATGCCACTGTTCCTCGGCCACCCAGCGCGCCATGTGGGCGCTGAAGCGCAGAATCGCGGTGGCCCGGGGCACGCCGGAGAAAATGCCGTAGGAGCGGGCGAGATTCTCGTCGAGCTCCGCGTCGGTGAGATCGTCGGCGGCCTCGTCGAGCACCGTGGCGGAATCGATGCGGTCGACGGCGAAGATGCGCAGGCCCTGGCGCATGTGGCACCAGGCGTCGAGATACCAGTTGTCGCGGTAGTGCACCAGTCGCTGGGGGGAGACGTTGCGGCTGGTGCTTTCCTCGCGGCTGCGGCTGCGGTAGACGAGCTCGAGGCGCCGGCGCCCGCTCAGGCCCGCGGCCAGGCTGCGGAACAACACCGGCTCCACCGACCGCGCGCCCATGGAGAGTATGCGCAATCGCTCGTAGAGCGCGCCGGTGCCGGCCTCCCGCCGGCTCAGCATCGACTCGATGCGTTTGCGGAACGGCCCCAGCTCTTCCGACAACAAGCCCGGCGACAGCGTGCTCAGCAGGTGCTCCAGCGCCAGAAGGGCCTGGAGCTCGTCGGCGGAGAACCACAGTCCCGGCAACTCCCAGTTGGCCGGCACGCCCTCTGCCTCGTAGTAGTAGCCGTTGCGCTCGCGGTCGTAGACGATGGGCGCCGCCAGGTGATCGCGCATGGCGGCGATGCTGCGCTTCACCGTGGGCTCGGAGCATTCGAGCCGCTCGGTCAGCTCGGCGAGGGAAATGGGCACCCGCCGGCCGGAGAGCACGCGGTGAAGCTGGTAGATGCGGTCGAAGCGGTCCAACGGCGGGCTCCCGGCCAGATCTGCACATATTGACCATTCTAGTTGTTACGGCGCGGCGATGCGTGCAGCGGCAAATCATCGCGGCCTACTCGCGGCCGCCCCGCTCACCGGAATCGTCCGTCCGCCGCCCCTGCCGGGACCTGCGCCGCAGGTAGCTGCGCTTGCGGGACTCGCAGCCGGCGTCGAACGCCGCGTGGTCCGCGGTACCGCGCTCGGCGAGGCGGCGGTTGAGTCGCGGCGCCGCATAGGCGGACTCCTTGAGAAAGCGCTGTTGGTCGCGGGCCTCGAGCAGGTGGCGCAGGCTGCCGAGCATCTCGCGCAGCCAGGGATGGCGCACGGCGTCGCGCTCCGCCTGGGCCAGGAGCCGTTCCGCGGCGCTCCAGTCTCCGGCCGCCGCGGCGTCACGGATGCGCTGCTGCAATCCGGCGGAGTCGAGCTCGACGGCGCGGGCCGCCACCAGCTCGTCCGCCACCGCGAGCTTGGCGTGGCCGCTGGCAACGGCGGGCAGAGTGAGCGAGCCGGGCAGGAACCGGCGCACCCTGGGGGCGGTGTCCACCAGCTCCACCTCGAGTTCCAGGAGCGGTACGTCGCCGGCGGCGGCTCCGGCGACGGCTTCCTCGGAGATCTCCAGGCGCAGCAGCGCCCAGCCTTCGCTGGCCCAGGCCAGGTCCGGCAGGCGCCAGGTATCCCGCCCGGCGGGCTGGTAGTCGTTCACCACGCGCGCGCGCACGCCGCCAGAGGGCATGATGCGCAGGCGCACGTGGCGGGCGCAGAGATCCTGCAAAAGGTCGAACTCCTCGCGGAACGGCTCCAGCAGGTCCGCCGCGGTCTCGCCGTAGTAGTGGTTGCCGCCGCCGTGGCGGGCCATGTCGATCATGAGCTGCTCGTTGAAGTGCCGGCCGAGCCCGTAGGTGGAGGTGGTGACCCCGGCGGTGGCCAGCTCCTCGCACTGGGCGGCGATAGTGCCGGGGTCCGTCAGGCCGGCGTTGGCGTTGCCGTCCGAGAGCAGGATCACCCGGGAGACGGCGTCCTCCTGCGGGGCATCGACGAGCTGCTCGGCGCCGCGCAGCCAGCCGCCGTGCAGATCGGTGGCGCCGCCGGCGTGCACCCCGGCGAGCAAGCTCTTCAGATGCGCGGGCTCGGTTACCGGCGTGCCCGGCACCAGCACCCGGGCGCGGTTGTCGTAGACCACCACGGCGGCGCGGTCGCGGGGTTCGAGGCCGTCGATGATGTGGCCGACGCAGCGCTTCGCCTCCTCGAGGGGCTGTCCGGACATGGAGCCGGAACGGTCGATGACGCACGCGAGGTTCAGGGTGTGGGCGCGCTCCGGGGACTCGTCGGCGGGCCGGTCCGGCGCCTGCAGGCGGACCAGGACGTCGAGCTCGCTGGCCCGGTCGCCGGGAATGGCGCTGTGGCGGGGGGTGACGAGAAGGTCGTAGTCGTTCATGGCGGATACTCCGGCGGTGCCCTCGATGGTCGAGGGAGGAGTATCAGCGGGGGGAGGATCAGCCGGTGATCCGGCGACCGGCCGGCGCGCCGGGTCGACGCGCCGCTACGCCAGTGTCGTCAGAGGCGCTCGATCAGCGTGCCGGTGCCCAGGCCGCCGCCGCAGCACATGCTGATGAGACCATAGCGGCCTCCGGTGCGCTTCAGCTCGTGCACGGCCTTGGTGGTGAGGAAGCAGCCGGTGGCGCCCAGGGGGTGGCCGAGCGCGATGGCGCCGCCGTTCGGGTTCACCTTCGCGAGGTCGGCCCCCACGGTCTTGGCCCAGCCGAGCACCACCGCGGCGAACGCCTCGTTCACCTCGAACAGATCGATGTCGCCGATGTCGAGGCCGGTCTGCTCGAGCAGGCTCCGGGTCGCCGGAATCGGCCCCTCGAGCATGATCACCGGATCGCAGCCCACCAGGGCGGTGGCCTTCACCGCGGCGAGCGGCTCGAGCCCGAGGCTCGCGGCCTTGGCGTCGCTCATGATGAGCACCGCGGAGGCGCCGTCGGAGACCTGCGAGGAAGAGCCGGCGGTGTGGATCCCGTCCTCCCGCGCCACCGGCTTCAGCTCCGCCAGGGCTTCCAGGCTGGTCTCGCGCGGGACTTCGTCGGTGTCGAACACCTGGGTGGCGTCGGTGCGCTTGCCGTTTTCATCGAAGACCGGCACTTCGAGGGGCAGAATCTGCGAGGCGAACCGCCCCGCCTCGATGGCGCGGGCCGCCCGCAGTTGCGACTCGAGCCCGAAGGCGTCGGTGTCGTCGCGGGTGATCTGATACTTCTCCGCCATCCGCTCGGCGCCTTCGAACTGGCTGGTGAACTCATACTGCTCGAAGTAGCTGCGCGACACCGGCTTGCCGTACTCGGGCTTCAGGCCCACGGAGTCGGAGCCGATGGGCAGGCGGGTCATGTTCTCGACCCCGCAGGCGATCACCGCGTCCGCCATGCCGGACTGCACCAGGCTGGTGGCCAGGGTGACCGCCTCCTGGGAAGAGCCGCACTGGGAATCGATGGTGATGGCGGGGGTGTTCTGATCACCGCCGTGGGCCAGCCAGGCGGTGCGGGTGACGTTCATGCCCTGGGCGCCGAGCTTGTTGATGCAGCCGCCGACCACCTGATCCACCGCGTCGGAGCCGAGCCCCTGCCGGCCCAGCAGCCCCATCATCACCTCGCCGAGCGTGTCGGTGGGGTGCACGAGCCCCAGCGTTCCGTTGCGCTTGCCGATGGCGGAGCGGGCGGCGTCGACGATGACTGCGTTGGGCATAGGGACCTCGTGTAATATGCGTGAAACGGTGGCGGTGGACTATACCGCAGCGGCAGGCCGGGACGGAAACGTCGGGAGCAGTGGCGATGCCCGAGCAAGGCAACAGCGCGAAGCGGAACACCAAGATCGTGGCCACCCTGGGGCCGGGCAGCGATGCGCTGATCGAGCGCCTGCTCGGCGCCGGCGTGGACGTGTTCCGCCTCAATTTCTCTCACGGCAGCCACACCGAGCACGGCGAGCGCATCCGCCGCATTCGCGCCGCGGCGGAGACCCTCGGCACCTTCGTCGCCATCCTGGCGGATCTGCAGGGCCCGAAGATCCGGATCTGCGGGTTCGCCGGCACCGACGCGGTGGAGCTGGTCCCGGGCGCGTCGTTCAGCATCGACGGCGCCCTCGGCGAGGCGGAGGGCACCCCGGAGCAGGTGGGCACCACCTACCCGACGCTGGCTGATGAGGTGGCCGTCGGCGACGTGCTGGTGCTGGGGGACGGCCTGCTCGAGCTCCGGGTGGAGCAGGTGGCGGCGCGGCGGATCGACTGCCGGGTGCTGAGCGGCGGCACCCTGGGGTCGGGCAAGGGCATCAACAAGCGCGGCGGCGGCCTCTCCGCGCGGGCGCTGACGGACAAGGACCGCGAGGATCTCGCCTTCGCCTGCGACCAGGGCGTCGATTACATCGCCGTGTCGTTTCCCGCCTCCGACGCCGACATGCACGAGGCCCGGGAGCTGATCGCCCGCCACGGCGACGTCGCCGGCCTGGTGGCCAAGCTCGAGCGGGCCGAGGCGGTCACCGAGGCGGCCACGCTGGACGGCATCATCCTCGCCTCGGACGCGGTGATGGTGGCGCGCGGCGATCTCGGCATCGAGGTGGGCGACGCGCCGCTCATGGGGCTGCAGAAGCGCATCATCGCCCGCGCCCGGGCATTGAACCGCGCGGTCATCACCGCCACCCAGATGATGGAATCGATGATCACCAACCCGCGCCCCACCCGCGCCGAGGTCATGGACGTGGCCAACGCCGTGGTGGACGGCACCGACGCGGTGATGCTGTCGGCGGAGACCGCCGTGGGCCGCTATCCGGTGGAGACGGTGGCGGGCATGGTCCGCATCATCGAAGGCGCCGAGGCCACCACCCAGTACGTGGACGCACCGCCCGTGGAGGGCGTGCGCAGCGCCGCCATCGACGAGTCGGTGGCCATGGCCGCCATGACCGTGGCCAACACCCTGAGCGGCGTGCGCGCCGTGGCGTGCCTCACCGCCAGCGGCAACACGCCGAAGCTCATGTCACGCCGGCAGTCGCGGCTGCCCATCTACGCGCTGGCCAACGACCACCGCACCCTGGCCCGGGTGGCGCTGTTCCGCGGCGTGCATCCTGCCTTTTTCGAGACCTACGACGCCGACTACGACCGGGTGGATCAGGACGCGGTGGCGTGGCTGAAGCAGGCCGGCGTGGTCAGCACCGGCAACCGCGTGATCGTGGCCAAAGGCGACCGGCGCCACGTCCCCGGCGGGACCAACACTCTGAAGGTGCTGGAAGTCACCTAGGCGCGGCCTGTAGGCCTCAGCCCGTCCGCTGCACCGGCCGCGGTACGAGCACGGGGTCCGCCACCGGCTCGCCCGATGCATCGAAGAACGGCGTCACCCGGTAGCCGCCGCCGAGTCGCGCCGCTGCCAGGTGGCGGACGAAGGCGAGCGCCGCGGGCAGGGGGATGCGCTGGCGCGGCTTGGGCTCGCCCCTGGCGAACTTCGTGAACACGTGCATGCGCGGCGGCCCGAACCGGGCGTCGAGCTCCGCCGTATCTCCCAGGGCGTTGTGCAGCAGCCCGACGAACGCGAGCTTGCGATTCGCCGGGGTGTTGCCGATGGGCGTACCGCAACACGACGCGTACCAGCGCAGCGGCCCGTTGGGCGTCACCCGCACGCAGGCGAGGTGCTCCGCCCCCGTCTCGAAGCTGACGAAGCGTGGCCCCGTCTGCACGATGTCGGAGCCACCGCGGGCATCGAGAATCCCCTCGTCCCCGAGGTGCGCGGCGAACGCCTGGCAGTCGTCGCAATAACAGATCACGCGGTTCGTCCAGGCGTCGCCGGCTAGCGCCCCTTCGAGCGCGCCGCACGCGCAGCGGATGGGGTGGGGGTCAGTCATGGCGCGGCCTTTGGCTCACCAGTCGAGATCGTCCGGCACCGGGAAGCGGGCGTAGTACTCGTCGTCCGAGCCCGGCTCCGGCTCGCTGCCGTCGTGCGCGACGATGATACGCTTCGGATCCCGCGCCCGGATCTTCTCCGCCGCCTGCTTCGGCAGCAGGTGGTAGTGGCCGTCGTTGTTGACGATCACCAGGTTACCCTTGCTGATCTGCTCGCGCTGGGCCGGCGGCACGTAGATGCGCTTGATGCGCTTGCCGTGCACGAAGTTGTAGGCGACGTCGTCGTCGCTCTCGGCCTTCACACGCTGATCGTGGCGGGTGATGATCTGCTTGATCTCGGCGCGCAGCTCCGCCGCCCGGGCTTTGTCGGCGATGGCGCGCATCTGCGCCCGGTCGCGCCGCGCCTTCTCGTCGTTCAGCTGCTGGGCGCGCGCCCGCGCCTCGGTGGCCTTGGACGGCTCCGGCGGGCGGGATTTGCCTTTGCCCTGGCCTTTCTTGCGCGCCTGCTTCCCGGCCCGGGCCTCGCGCTCGACCTTTTTCGCCCGCTCCGGGGTCGCGAGCCCCGCGCTCACGAGCTGATCCTTCAGACTGCCGGCCATGGGCGCCTCGACCGTTGGGATGTGGTTCGATTATCCGGAACCGGGCGCCGGAGTTGAAGGGCGTGCCGGCACGCGACGCGATGGATCGGCGCCGCGGGTCGATATAGGCTAATCTAAGGTTGCCACAACGTGGATCGCGGAGGGTGCCATGAGCGAGCGAGCCCTTTCCCCGCCGGCGGCGGAAGCGTACCGCCTGCGGCCCTTGGATGCTGTCCGGGCCATTCGGGAGCTGCTGCGCAACCCCGAGGATACCGCCAAGGTGTTCGTCATCGTCCGCGCGCTCTCCGGCAAGAGTTTGCTGCGGGGCTACAACCGCTTCGCCGCCACCCCCACCGGCCGCGACGTCCTCGCGAGTAAGCGCTCGCTCATGGACGTGCTGAGCGACACCGACCACCTCGCCTCGCTCCCCGCCGGCAGCCTGGGCCGCGTCTACCTCGACTTCATGAAGACGGAGAACCTGACCGCGACGGGTCTGGCGGAGGCCAGCACCAGCGGCGAGCTGCCGCCGGAGCCGGGGCTGCGTCTCTACGCCGCGCGGCTGCGGGACATGCACGATCTCTGGCACGTGGCGACCGGCTACGGCCGGGACACCATGGGCGAAGTGTGCCTGCTGGGGTTCACCTTCGGGCAGACGCGCAATCCCGGCATCGCCTTCATCGCCGTGATCGGCGCGTTGAAGATCGCCCGCGAGCACGACCGCCGCATCCTCCGCGCGCTCTGGGCCGGATTCCGGGCCGGACGCCGCGCCGCCTGGCTGCCCGCCGCGGACTGGGAGCATCTGCTGGCGTTGCCGCTGGACGCGGTGCGGCAGCGGCTGGGGATCGAGCCGCCGCGGGCGTACCCGGAGATGCGGGGGGGGCGGTGGATTAGACACAACAGAGCTCCGTCCCAGCGTGGGCGCTCTATACGAGCGGCCGCTTCCAACTACGCTCGTTCGACCAACAGAGGAATGTAACAACAGAGATGTGAGCGAGAAGGAGCAGCGAGGCTCCCAGTAGACCCCGGCTCAACGAATAGAGGCTGGAGACACCAACAGCCATGTACGTACAGTTTATGAGCGCAAAGACCCACGCCAGTGGCGCCTTAAGTAGATTAAAGGATGGAACCGTATTGTCCGTGGGCAGAACCCTCACCTCAGCCTCATCGAGCGTTGACGACGGAAAAGACTGATAGTAATAGTGTCTGATGCCATTGCAGACTCGAGCATATAGCGTCGAGTCTATACGTAAATTGTAATGGTGCCAGGCAAACAAAAAACCCACCAAAGAGAGAACCATAAACAAAGTGCTAACGCCTGGTGACAAATGAGAAAGATCGTCAAGCAGAGGCCGACCGTCACGCAAAAACGCCAGGAAACCAAAGGGAACCGCCATAACCAATAGGTAGTAGCGGAAGAACGTAACGGCGTTAGTCTTGGCTTCGTGATGAGCATTAGAGATAACGTCGAACTCTCTCAGCAGGAAAGTCGCGAAGTCGTTCTGTTCGTCTGACTGCTGCTCCGGCAAGCCGCCCCCTCCATAGCACTACTGCTGTTCGTTACCGCCAAAGACCTTACGCCGAAGTGATCGAAGCTTACGGATTGTCTGATTCATATCAGTTTCTACCGTTTTTGCGGCCTTGGGGCGCAACGAGTCAAAATCCTCTCGCTTAAGCGAACGCACCTGATTGTGGACCCGCTTCATGAGTTTCGCTAGGTCCTCGGTCTTACCCTCTTCCCTTAGGCGATCATATGCCCCTTGTAAATTCGTCTTTTCGCTGACAAAGGATGCAAAGACTTTCTCGTGTTCACAGACCTCAGGAAGCATCTCGCGAAACTGCTGAGCCGTCGTCTTTCCCGAGCGAATCTCCTTGATGACCCGCTTGTCTAATGTCGGATCTGCTTCGCGCCGCTTCTTAATCTTTCGGTTCTGTAGATACACGTCATAGTAGCTCCACCTGGATGGGCTATCTTCGTTATGTTCGACCATGAACGCATAGGTATCGTACTTCCGACGAGCTACGCGGTAACCTATGTTTAACTCGGTAGCTAGCTGTTTAAGATCGCCACCCTGGTTTACGAGCCGATAGATGATCCCGGCTTCTTCATACGGCGACCATTCGCTCTTGCCCTTGATGTGCTCCTGATTAAGGTAGGAGTAGATGAGTTTCTCGGAGATATCACGTGGAACAACGATGCACTTCAATTCTCCAAATCTGATTGGGTCTCTTTGGGCTAGGAAGCGATAGGCAGCCAACCGGCTGTTACCTTCGAGTACAGCAAGGTCACCATCACGAACAAGTATCGGGTTGATTAATCCATCGTGGTGCTTGATGTCCTGGATGAGCTGCTTAACGTGATCCCGATTCTGGAGTTCGAGTTGAATCTGGTCCTGATCGAGAGTCTCGTCAGAAGCATGGACGATAGAATAGATTCTCGGATTATCTATCCAAAACTGGAGGTCGGACTGTGCAAGATGACCCACCCGCGTGGGGATCTCCTGACC
>JBMCWS010000089.1:0-11292 GCA_048621375.1 Pseudomonadota bacterium
AGGGCGTCGTGAGAATCTGCGCGGGGTGTTCACCTGCCGCCGGAGCTGGTCGAGCCCGGGCCCCGTGCTCGCCATCGTCGACGACGTGGTCACCACCGGGGCGACCGCCGCGGCGCTGACCCGCTCCCTCCTCGACGCCGGTGCCGCCGAGGTGCACGTGCTCGCCGCGACCCGGATGCCCAGGATCGGGGCTGGACGTTGCTGGTAGACTGCACTCCGATTCACTGCCAGCCGGTTCACCATGCCCGACGAGCTGCCGTACGCCGACCTTTCGCCGGACGCGATCCTCGACGCGCTCGAAGCAGTCGGGTTCCGGCCCAGCGGCAGCCTGCTGGAGCTGAACAGCTACGAGAACCGGGTGTTCCAGCTCGGCCTGGACGACGACGACTTCGTCGTCGTCAAATTCTACCGTCCCGGGCGCTGGAGTGACGCACAGATCGCCGAGGAGCACGACTTCACGGCAGAGCTCGCGGCTTCGGAGCTGCCGGTGGTCACCCCCCTCTCCCGCGACGGCACGACGCTCTTCCACCACGCGGGCTACCGTTTCGCGGTGTATCCCCGCCACGGCGGCCATCCACCGAACCTGGAGGTGGAGGAGAACCTGCGCGTCCTGGCGCGGGCCATCGCGCGCATTCATGCCGTGGGCGCCACGCGGTCGTTCCAGAGCCGGCCGGATCTGAGCGTCGCCCGCCTTGGTACCGCCAGCCGCAACTTCCTGCTGGAGCACGGGTTTCTTCCGGCGGAGCTCGAGCCCGCCTACGCCAGCGTCACCGAGCACCTGCTCGCCCGCCTCGAAGAAGCGCTGGGGCCGGGCAGCCCCCCCGGCACTACCGGCCGGATCCACGGCGACTGCCATCTCGGCAACGTGCTCTGGCGCGACGGCGGGCCCAACTTCGTCGACTTCGACGACTGTCTCAACGGCCCCCCCGTCCAGGACCTGTGGATGCTCCTCTCCGGCGACCGCGAGGAGCGCGAGGCGCAGCTCAACGTGATCGTCGAAGCCTACGAAACCTTCTACTCGTTCGACCGCGCCACCCTGGCTCTGATCGAGCCGCTGCGCACGTTGCGGATCATGCACCACGCCGGCTGGATCGCCCGGCGCTGGCACGACCCGGCATTCCCGCGCGCGTTCCCCACCTTCGACTCGTCCCGCTACTGGTCCGAGCACGTGCTGACACTGCGGGAGCAGATGGCGGCCCTGGACGAGCCCCCGCTTACGGTCTGAGCCCCGCTGCGTCAATCGAGCCCAAGAATCCGGCGGTTCTCGAGCAGGTGGCCGTAGTTGCCAAGCAGGTAAGGCCGTTCCTCCGGCGGACACGCCGCGATCCGCGACTCGAACGCGCGGGTCACCCGGGGCAACGGCGGGACATCGGCCTCCCGCTCCGCCAGCCCGAGCCGGCGAGCCGCCGCCACGTGGGTGGGAAACACCCGCATCCCACCGACGATGGTCCGGTCGAGCGCCGCGGCCAGGGCATCCGGATCTTCGAAAGCGCCCGCCATTGGCGGCGATACCCGTATGTGCACCCGGCCCTTGTAGCCGACGATGCCGTCCACCATGCTCGCCAGGTCCTCCCCGGGCTGCTTGGCGTAGTGCCCGTCCCGCGCCACCATGTACAGCTCGTGCGCCTTGCGGTTGTCGCACGGGTCCAGCTCGTAGCTCACCGACACCGGTACCAGGCGCACGCGCTCGAGCAGCTCGTCGAATCCGGCGAGCTGCTTGCGATACGCCAGCGAGATCATCTTCAGCAACGCGGGATCCGTGCGATCGAAACCGTCCTTGGTGCGACCCTCGCGCTGCGCGATCCACACGGATTCCCCCTCCTCGAGGGAGTGCCTGATGTAGCTGGAGGTGCGCACCAGGGCCTGATACGCAGCCCGGGCGCCGGGGATACTGCGCTCCACCACGAAGCTCTTGTTCAGGCGCATGAGGTCCGCCGCGTACGGCTCGGAGAGGAGGTTGTCCCCCACCGCCATGCGCGCGGTGCGATGGCCCGCCTGGTGCAGCAGGTAGTTGAGCAGCCCGGAATCCATGACGATGTCCCGGTGGTTCGAGACGAACAGGCACGCCTGATCCGTGCGCAGCGCGTCCAGACCCTCCACGGTGAGCTCCTGGACGGTGTCGCGAATCAGCCGGGCCATGTAGCGCGACAGCCAGAGCTGCACGTCCTCGACACTCGAAAGCCCGGCCGTGCGCCGCTGAATGACCCGCTGCGCCAGACGCCGCGCCAGCCACGGCAGCCCCCGTGACAGCCGCGGGGCGAACAGCGCCGCCGCTGCCCGCAGAAGATCCGGATCCCGCGACAGGCGATCGATGACCACGGGGACCTCGTCGTCGCGGTAGGGCCTGATGGCGTCGAAATTCTGCATGCGCGCAAATTACCGGCTGACGGAGCAAATACAAGCCCTGCGGATCGGCTACCATGGGTCATTCGCAAGACAGCGGGGGCAGCCATGACGACACGCGGCCTGGGAACCCGGCCGTTCCGGCACGGCTTGACGGATCTGGGCAACGGCGCCTATGCCTGGCTGCAGCCGGACGGCGGCTGGGGGTGGTCCAACGCGGGCCTGGTCACCGACGGGGAAGTGTCGCTGGTCGTCGACACGCTGTTCGACGTCCCGCTGACCGGCCGGATGCTGGCGGCGATGCGGCGAGCGGAGCCGGCGGCCACCAGGCGCTTCGACTGGCTGGTGAACACGCACGCCAACGGCGACCACTGCAACGGCAACGCCCTCGTGAACGGTGCGGAGATCGTGGCCTCGCGCGCTTGCGCGGAAGAAATGACACACGAAGACCCGGCGATGATGGCGCAATTGCTCGAGCGGGCGCCGCAGATGGGCGAGCTCGGCGGCTATTTCCGCCACTGTTTCGGCGCCTTCGACTTCGCGAGCGTGACGCACCGCCCGCTCCCCACATGCACGTTCGACGGCGTCCTCGATGTCAGCGTGGGTGACAAGCAGGTCCATCTGGAACAGGTGGGGCCCGCGCATACCGCGGGCGATGTGCTCGCCTGGGTGCCGTCGGAACGGCTGATCTTCACCGGCGACATCCTGTTCATCGAGGGGCACCCGATCCTCTGGGCCGGCCCGGTGGGCAACTGGATCGCCGCGTGCGATCGCATCCTGGCGCTGAATCCCGAGCATGTCGTGCCCGGACACGGGCCCATCACCGATACCCGCGGCGTGCGCGCGGTCCGTGACTACCTGATCTACGTCCGCGACCAGGCCCGTCTGCGCTTCGACGCCGGCATGTCGGCCGCGGACGCGGCCAGGGACATCTCGCTCGCGGACTATGAGAGCTGGGGCGATGCGGAACGAATCGCGGTGAACGTGTCGGTGCTGTACAAGGAGTTCTCGGGGGATCCCTCGCCCAACGACATGACCGAGCTGTTCTCCCTGATGGCGCAGCTTCACCGGGAGCGCCGTCGCTGACGACCGAGTTCGCCTGCAGCGTTACTGGCCGCGCCTCGGCGTGGGGTTCACTTCCGCCAGCGGCCCGATGGCACTGAAGTAGCCGGCGAGCGCGTCGATCTCCTGGTCGCTGAGCGATTGCGCCACCGGCGTCATCAACGGATGGTACCGGTCTCCACTGCGAAACGCCTCGAGCTGCAGGCGCAGATACCCTTCCTGCTGTCCCGCCAGATGCGGAAAGTGCGGGTTCGGCGAGATTCCCGCCATGCCGTGACAGGCAATGCATTGCGCGGATTTGCGCTGGCCCGTCAGTGGGGCATCCTGTGCCGCCGCCACCGGCAGCGCCAAGAGCGCCAGTACCACCCCCTCGCACGCGCGCTTTCCGATCCCCATGACGACCTCGCTGCTGCGATCGTACCCAGCGCATGCACGTTTCCTGCCGGGGGCGGCCATGGCCGGTTTTTTGCATTCGCGGACACCGAGTGACGGAACAGCGAGCACGCGCACATGCACCACGATTCTGGAGTCGCGGCAGCGCGTACCACCTGGATAGTGCTGCTGACACTGTGCTGGACGCTGCCCGCCAGCGCGCTGGCCGCACAGGCCCTGGTTCAGCTCTCGCAGGATGACGGACAGTGGGTCATGCCGGCGAAGAATTACGCATCCACCCGATTCAGCGGGCTGGACCAGATCAATAGGGAGAATGCCGGGGATCTGGAGCTGGCGTGGTCATTCGCCACGGGAACTGCCGCCGGCTTCGAGGCGGCGCCGCTGGTGGTGGACGACACCATGTACGTGGTCACGCCGTTCCCCAACAAGCTGTACGCGCTGAACGCCACCGATGGCTCTCTGCGCTGGTCCTACGATCCTGAGCCGGCCCCCGCCGCGAAAGGTGTCGCCTGCTGCGACGTGGTGAATCGCGGCGCCGCCTACCACGGCGGCAAAGTCATCTACAACACGCTCGACATGCACACCGTCGCGGTGGACGCCGAGACCGGCGAGGAGCTCTGGAAGACCCGCCTCGGTGACATCAACGTCGGCGAAACCATGACCATGGCGCCCCTGGTGGTGAAGGACAAGGTCCTGGTCGGCAACAGCGGGGGCGAGATGGGCGTGCGCGGCTGGCTCACGGCCCTGGAGGTCGACAGCGGCGAGATCGCCTGGCGCGCCTATTCCACCGGGCCCGACGAAGACGTGCTCATCGGCGAGGAGTTCACGCCCTACTACGAGGCGGATGCCGAGCCGGATCTGGGCGTGAGCACCTGGCCGGCCGGCCACTGGAAAATCGGCGGCGGTACCGTGTGGGGCTGGATCTCCTACGACCCCCAGCTCGACCTCATCTACTACGGAACTGCCAACCCCGGGCCCTGGAACCACAATCAGCGCCCGGGCGACAACAAATGGACCTCGAGCATCTTCGCCCGCGATCCCGATACCGGCATGGCGCACTGGGCCTACCAGTGGGGGCCGCACGACCTGTTCGACTATGACGGCATCAACGAGAATCTGCTTCTGGACCTCGAGATCGACGGCACCGAGCGGCAGGTGCTGGTGCGGCCGGAGCGCAACGGCCACATGTACGTGCTCGACCGGCGAACCGGTGAAGTTCTGTCGGCGGACACTTATCAGAACGTCACCGTCACCGAGGGCATCAACCTGGAGACGGGGCGCCCCGTGCACGTCCCGGAGAAGGAGCCCCGGGAGGGCGAGATCACCCGCGACATCTGCCCGGCCGCGCCCGGCGCCAAGGACTGGCAGCCGTCCGCGTACTCCCCGCGGACCGGGCTGATCTACGTGCCCCACCAGAATCTGTGCATGGACATGCGGGTGATGGAGACCAGTTACGTCGCCGGCACCCCGTTCGTCGGCGCGGAGGTGGCTATGAAGGCCGGGCCCGGCGGGCATCGCGGTGAGTACATGGCCTGGGACCCGGTGGCCGCCGAAGCGGTATGGACCATCGAGGAGGAGTTCCCGGTCTGGAGCGGCACCGTGGCCACCGCCGGCGACGTCACGTTCTACGGCACCATGGATCGCTGGTTCAAAGCCGTGGACGCCCGCTCCGGCGAACTGCTCTGGCGCTTCCGGGTGGGCTCGGGAATCATCGGCCAGCCCGTCACCTACATGGGCTCGGACGGCCGGCAGTACGTGGCCATCGCGTCCGGCGTGGGCGGATGGTCCGGCGCCGTCGTCTCCGGTGGTCTCGACCCCGAAGTCCCGTTCGGCGCCCTGGGCTTCGTGGGCGCCATGCAGGACCTGCCCGAGCACACGGCTGCGGGAGGCACCGTCTACGTCTTTGCGCTGCCGGAGCGGGACGGAGGGCAGAGCAGCGCTGCTGCCGGGGAGGCGCAAAGTGCGCAATGAGCGCCGCCTGGCGACCGCGATTCTCGGGCTCTGCCTGATCGCGACCGCCGCCCCGGCAGCGCCGGATTCCGGCGCAACCCCGCCGCTGCGGGTGTGCGCCGACCCCAACAACCTGCCGTTCTCGAACCGCGCCGGGAAAGGCTTCGAGAACGAGCTGGCGGAGATGATCGCCCGCGAGCTCGATACCGAGGTGGAATACACCTGGTGGGCGCAACGCCGGGGCTTCATCCGCAACACCCTGAACGCGGGCGAGTGCGACCTGGTCGCGGGCGTGCCCGCGGGCTACGAGCTGGTGGAGACGACGCGGCCGTACTACTGCTCCACCTACGTCTTCGTGCAGCCCGAGCCCCGGCGCCGGCAACCGCTGCGCGCGCTCTCGGACGAGCGGCTGCGCCAGCTCACCATCGGCGTGCACCTCGTCGGCGACGATGGCGCCAACCCGCCGCCCGCTCATGCGCTGGGGCAACGGGGCATCGTCGACAACGTGGTCGGATACATGATCTACGGCGACTACCGCGACCCCAATCCCCCGGCACGGCTGGTGGAGGCGGTGAATCGGGGCCACGTCGACGTCGCCGCCGTATGGGGCCCCATCGGCGGGTACTTCGCCCGCCGCAGCGAGCCGCCCCTGCACATCGAGCCCATCACCGGATCCGCCAGCGTGCCGTTCCGGTTCGCCATCGCCATGGGCGTGCGCAAGGGCGACACCGACTTACGCGACGACATCCAGTCGATTCTCGACCAGCGCCGCGACGACATCCGCGTGCTGCTCCTCCGCTACGACCTGCCTCTGGTCGACGACGGCGCATGCGCCGACGAGGTGAGTGACCATGATTGAGCACGCGATAGCCACAACCGCGCACGGGCGCCGGCGTCCGGGCCTGGTGGTGCTGGCACTGGCCTGCGCCCTGGCGGCGGGATGCGGGGACGGCGCCACCGGCGGCCAGGGGCCCGACGCGCAGAACGGCCCGCAGGGAGCGCAACCGGTGCCTGGAACCTTCAGGCCCGACGCGCCCATCGATGCGCCCGAGCAGAGCCGCCTGCCCGGCGAAGGCGACCTGGCGATCTACGTTCCCGCAACCACCCTGTTTCCCGGCACCGCGTACGTCGACCCGGGTATCGAGAACCCGCTGGCGGACGATCCGGAGGCGGTTTCCGCCGGCGAGCGCCACTATGCCGCCTACAATTGCGGCGGCTGTCACGCCCCGCTCGGCGGCGGCGGCATGGGCCCCCCGCTGAGCGACGACGCCTGGATATACGGCAGCGACCCTGCCCAGGTGTATCTCTCCATCATGCACGGCCGGCCCCAGGGCATGCCGGCCTGGGCGTCGATGCTGCCGGCACGCACGGCGTGGGAGCTGGTGGCCTACATCGAGACGCTGGACGACATCGACGACTACGCCACTGAGCTCGGCTTCGATACCGATGTCGCGGCGGCATCCCGAAACGACGCAGCACCGGAAGCAGCGTCCGATTCACCATGAGCACCCCGTGGCCACTGGTGCGCGTGGTCGCAGTGGCGGTCGCGATGTCGGGTGCGGCTTCATGCAGCGGAATCCAGTCGGCTCTTGACCCCGCCAGCCCCGATGCGCGCGAGATCGCCGCGCTGTGGTGGGTCATGTTCGGCGCCTCCATGGTCATCTTCGCCCTGGTGCTGGCCCTGCTGGCGTACGCCATCGTCGGCACCCCGGGATTCGGCGGCCGCATGGCGGGCAACCACTTCATCGTCATCGGCGGCGTCGTCTTCCCGGTGGTGGTGCTCTCGCTCATGGTGCCGTTCAACACCACGGTCTCGTCCGGCGCCAGCGCCGCGCGCGAGCCCGACACGCTCACCATCCACGTGCGTGGGCGCATGTGGTGGTGGGACGTCCGCTACGATGACGGCACCCCGGGCGGCGGCTTTCGCACCGCCAACGAGATCCGTCTGCCGGTGGGCGAGCCGGTAGAGCTGCTGCTGACGTCGCGCGACGTCATCCACAGCCTCTGGATCCCCCGGCTGGCGGGCAAGATGGATCTCATTCCCGGACAAACCAACCGGCTCATGATCGAGGCCGACGAGCCGGGGCGCTTTCGTGGCCAGTGCGCGGAATTCTGTGGCGCCAGCCATGCCAAGATGGCGCTCTACGCGGTCGCGTTGCCCCGGGAGCGCTTCGACGCGTGGTATCGCCGGCAGCGCGACACCGCAGCCGCGCCGGTCAGCGACGCGGGCCGACGCGGCGCCGGGCTGTTCGCCGCCTCCGGCTGCGGCGTCTGTCACACCGTCCGCGGTCACGGCGCCGACGGCCGCGGCGGACCCGACCTGACCCACGTGGGTAGCCGCCTGACCCTCGGCGCCGGGCTGCTGCCTGCCGATCGTGCGCACTTCTCCCGTTGGCTCGCCCACAACCAGACTCTGAAGCCGGAGAACCGCATGCCCGAGTTCACCGAGTTGAGCCCCGAGGCCCGCAACGCTATCGGCGCCTATCTGGAGGAGCTGGAATGAGCGCCACGGGCGCGGACGGCGACAGCGCCAGCCGGCAGTTCGATATCGTCTGGGACCCGCCACGGGGCATCCGTCGGGTCTGCGCCGTGAATGCCACCATCGTCGGCCGGCGGTTCATCATCACGGGTTTCGCGTTCTTTCTGATCGGGGGGGTGCTCGCCCTGCTCATGCGCACCCAGCTTCTACTCCCCGAAGCGCAGTTTCTCTCCGCCGAAGTATTCCATCAGCTGTTCACCATGCACGGTACCACCATGATGTTCCTGTTCGCGGTGCCGACCATGGAAGCCTTCGGCATGTACCTGATCCCGGCGATGGTGGGTGCGCACGACATGGCCTTCCCGCGGCTGGGAGCCTACGGGTATTTCTGCTTTCTGCTCGGCGGGGTGCTGATCTACGCCAGCTTCATCGTCGGCACGGTACCCGACGGCGGCTGGTTCATGTACGTGCCGCTCACCTCGCTCGAGTTCTCGCCCGACAAGAGTCAGGATTTCTGGCTGCTGGGTGTCACCTTCGTCGAGATCGCCAGCATCACCGGCGCCATCGAGCTCATCGTCACGATTCTCAAGATGCGCGCCCCCGGCATGTCACTGGATCGCATGCCCATCTTCGCCTGGTACATGCTGGCGGTGTCGTTCATGATCCTCATCGGCTTTCCGCCGCTGGTGCTCGGCAGCATTCTCCTCGAGGTGGAGCGCAGCTTCGGACTGCCGTTCTACGAGGTGGCCCGGGGCGGCGATCCGCTCCTGTGGCAGCACCTGTTCTGGATCTTCGGCCACCCCGAGGTGTACATCATCTTCCTGCCCGCGGCGGGGCTGGTCAGCACCATCATTCCGGTGATGTCCCGCACCCCCCTGGCCGCGTACCACCTGGTGGTGCTCGCGGTGGTGGGCACCGCGTTTCTGAGCTTCGGGCTCTGGGTTCACCACATGTACGCCACCGGCATCCCCCGGCTGGCGTTGTCGTTCTTCGCCGGCGCGAGCCTGGCCGTGGCCATACCCAGCGGCATTCAGGTGTTCGCCTGGATCGCCACGCTCTGGAAGGGCAAACCGAACATGCAGCCGCCGCTGCTGTTCATCATCGGTGCCATCGTGGTTTTCGTGCTCGGCGGGCTCACCGGCGTCATGGTGGCCATGGTGCCGTTCGACTGGCAGGTGCACGATACCTATTTCGTGGTGGCCCATTTCCACTACGTGCTCATCGGCGGGATGGTGTTTCCCATGTTCGCCGCCTTCTACTTCTACATCCCCCGCGCCACCGGCCGCATGCTCTCTGCGACCTTGGGCCGGCTGTCGTTCTGGCTCGTCTTCATCGGCTTCAATACCGCATTCCTGCCCATGCACCTCACGGGGCTGCTGGGCATGCCGAGGCGGGTGTTCACGTATCCGGGCGGTCTCGGCTGGGACACCCTGAATCTGGTGTCGAGCATCGGCGCCTACGTGATCGCCCTGGGGGTGGCGGTGTTCATCGTCGACGCCATCGTCTCGGCGCTCCGCGGCCGCGACGCGGGCACCAACCCCTGGGACGCCGACGGCCTGGAGTGGGGCAGCCGTACCCCGCCCCGTTCGTACAATCTTCGCAGCATCCCGCCGGTGACCAGCCGCCACCCTCTGTGGGACGAGCCGGACCTGCCGGGGCGGATCCAGCGCGCGGAGGAGTATCTCGGGTTCGCACCGGAAGGCAAGCGGGAGTCCCTGGTCACCAGCATCGTCGCTGCCAAGCCGGAATACATCGTTCGCCTGCCGCATCCCACGTTCATTCCGCTGCTCTCCGCCATCGCCACCAGCGCCATCTTCGTCGGCGTCCTGGTCTCGACCTATACCCTGAGCGTCGCCGGGGTGGCGGCGCTGCTGGCGCTGGCGATCGTCTGGTGGTGGTCGGCACTGCCGGAGAAGGCGGAGAAGGACGCGGGCCGGGGCCTCTGGCTGCCCATCGGCGCCGGAGACTCGCGAGCCGCGGGCTGGCTCGGTGCCACGCTCGCCGTGCTCGTGGACGCCTCGATCTTCGCCTCGCTGGTATACAGCTATTACTACCTATGGACGAACTCACACGTATGGCCACCGCCCGGCTACCAGGTCTCGCCCACTGTGGCCATGGTGGCCGCCAGTGTGCTGAGCGTGACGATGCTCGCCGCCGGGATCACCGTCTACGCCAGCCTGCGCCGGCGCCGCTCCGGAGCGCCTCTGGCAGGGCTGCTGGTGATGGCGGCGCTGGTGGTGCTGCTACTGGTCTTCGAAGTGCTGGCCGGCGCCGGCCTCCCCTTCGGCGCCCGTACCGCAGCCTATGGCGCCGTGGTCTACACCCTCGGCGCTTTCCACCTGGTGCACGGGGCCCTGGCGTTGATCGCGATCGTGTATGCGCTGGCCCGGGTCATGCGCGACCGCTTCGGTAACGAAGGCAGCCTCGCCGCCCGCGTCGCCGTGCTGTTCACAGCCTACGTGGGCGCCCAGGGGCTGGTGACCGCGCTGGTGATTCTTCTGGGCCCGTAGGAGGAAACGACCGTGTCCGAGCAAGACCCTTCCAGCGAGGACCGAGCCGTGGACGATGCCGGCCGCGAGTTCATCGCCCGCCGCCACTACTTCCCCGCCAACGGTCCCGGATTCCTGCTCACCCCGGTGGTCTGGTTCGCATACTTCCTGGCGGTCTATGCGCTTCAGGGGGCCGGCTGCGCTGCGGGGCTGCATGCCCGTACCGTGCTCGGCGTCGACGCCCTGCGGCTGGCGTTGCTGTTTTTGACGCTGCTGGCCGTCGCCGTCATTCTCGGGGCGGGACTTTGGTCGTATCAGGCCTGGCAACGGCTGCTCCGCGATCTCGAGCGGGAGGAACGCCAGGTACCCGGCCACTCCGCCTTCCTGGCCTACGGCGCCTTGCTGCACGCGGCCCTGTTCCTGGTGGCCACCCTGTGGATCGGCTTGCCCATCCTGCTGCTGCCGACCTGCGGCGGCTTCGGGGGCTAGCTCGCCAGGGCCGCCGACATGCCACGGGCCGTTGTCCAGGCGCCCATAACGAGCAGTAGCGCGAACGCCAGACGTTTCAAGGCGGCA
>JBMCWS010000090.1:0-11253 GCA_048621375.1 Pseudomonadota bacterium
GGCTACGGCGTGGGCGGTGCCGCGGTGGCCGAGGCGCTGTGGCGCGCCGGGTGCCGGGATTTCTTCGTGGCCACAGCGGAAGAAGGCGTGGCCCTGCGCGGCACGCTCGCCGATGCCCGCATCTACGTGTTCGAGGGCGCCTTCGACGATACCGCCGCCGAGCTGGCGGCGCATCGGCTGGTGCCGGTGCTGAACCATCGCGGGCAGTTGCACAGCTGGCGCCGCGCTGCCCCGGACATGGCGGCGGCGGTGCACGTCGATACCGGCATGCACCGCCTGGGGTTCGACTGCGACCTCGCCCCGGGCGACTTGGGCGACGTGCCGGTGGCGTTGCTGCTGACCCACCTGGCCTGCGCCGACGAGCCGGAGCATCCCATGACCCGGCTGCAGCTCGAGCGCCTCGGCGCCGTGCGGGCGCTGCTGCCGGGGGTGCCTACCAGCATCGGCAACTCCGCCGGCATACTGCAGGGCGCGGCGCTGTGCGGCGATCTGGGCCGTCCGGGCATCGGCCTCTACGGGGGCAACCCCTTCGTCGCCGGCCCCAGCCCGGTGCAACCGGTGGTCACGCTGGAGGGCCGGATCGTGCAGCTGCGGTGGGTGGCGGCCGGCGAGGCCGTGGGGTACGGCGCCACTTTCACCGCCGATGCGCCCATGGAGGTGGCGGTGGTGGGCGCCGGCTACGGCGACGGCCTGCCGAGGCTGCTCTCGAACCGGGGAGCCGTGGCGCTGGGCGGCGTGCGCTGTCCCATCGTCGGCCGCGTGTCCATGGATCTCACCACCGTGGACGTGACCGGCCTCGGCGCCCGGGTGGGCGACTGGGTGGAGCTCTTCGGCGCCAGCGTGAGCGTGGATGAGGTGGCGGGGTGGGCCGAGACGATCCCTTATGAGGTGCTCAGCGCCCTGGGTCGGCGGCCGGTACGGGAGTTTCGCCGGCCCTGAGCGGCTCCGGCACCTCGCCCCGGGTCAGCGCCCGGGCGCGGGCGAGGTCCTGCTCCGCCCGTTCCATGGCGCCCACGGCCCGATGGCTGAACGCGCGATTGAAGTAACCGAGCGGGCTTTTCGGCGCCAGGCGCACCGCCCGGCCGTGGGCCGCGAGCGCGTCGCGGGGCCGCCCCAGGCGCAGCAGCAGATTGCCGCGGTTGCCGTGAAGGGCGGCCCGATCGGGCGCGATCTCCAGCGCCGTGTCCACGTCCGCCAGGGCCGCGTCGAGCTGACCGCTCGCGGCGAGCACCAGAGATCGGTTCGCCAGGGCGCTGACCAGTGCCTGCGGATCACCGCTCTGCCGGGCCGCCTCCACCGCCATGTCGCAGGGGCGCGGCGCGTCGCCACTGCCGCGGGCCAGGCGATAGCACTGGCCGAGGGCTGAATCATCCGCTTCTTCGCCCGTCTCCGGCTCGGCGCTTGCCGGCGCAGCCAGGATCGCCACCAGCGCGCCCGTCCATGCGAATTGAATCAGCGTGCTCATGGCGGCCAGTGTACCCGGCCGCCGTACCGGAGGCAGCCGCCGCGCGCCACCATACGGTATAGTCGTGCCCGGCACACGACCAGGAGGGGATATGAGCGGGATCGACAGGAACGGCGTGCTGGCGGGCAAGGTGGCGGTGGTGACCGGCGCCAGCCGGGGTATCGGCGAGGCCATTGCGCTGCGTTTCGCCATGGCCGGCGCCAGGGTGGTGGTGTCGGCGCGTTCGGTGGAAGACGCCGATCACCACCTGCCGGGTACCATCAGGGCGACCGTTGCCCGCATCGAGGCTGCCGGCGGCGAAGCACTCGCGGTGCGGGCCGATCTCTCGAAGCGCGAGGACCGGCATGCGTTGGTGGCCCGGGCGCGCGACGCCTTCGGGGCCGTGGACATACTCGTCAACAACGCGGCCATCACCTATTTCATTCCGGTGGCCGAGTTTCCGGAGCGGCGGTTCCGGCTGATGATGGAAGTTCAGGTGTGGGCGCCCATGGAGCTCTCGCAGCTCGTGCTGCCGGAGATGCAGGCGCGCGGCAGCGGCTGGATTCTCAACGTGTCGTCCCACGCGGCCCTGCACCCGCCGCTCGACGGACCCGGCCACGGGGGCACGGTCTACGGCATGTGCAAGGCGGCCCTGGAGCGCTTCACCACCGGGCTCGCCCAGGAAGTGCACGGCGACGGTATCGGGGTCAACGTGATCTCGCCGGGCCTGGTGGCGACCCCGGGCGTCATGCATCACCAGCTGATCAACGACGCCAATCGTGATCGCGTCACCCCGGTGGAGCACATGGCGGAGGCGTGCCTGCGCCTGGTGCACGGCGACCCGCAAACCCTGAGCGGCCGCATCGACTATGCCGATGAGGTGGTCGAGGCGTTCGCGCTGCAGCCGGCCGAGCTCATTTGACCTGGCCGCGCCCGCGGATGGGAATCTCGGTCTTCTTGATCACCGTGCGCAGGGAGAAGTTCGAGTGCACCCGCGCGACCCCGGGCAGCCGGGTGAGGTGCTGGCTGTGCACCCGCTCGTAGTCCCGGGCATCCTCCACGATGACCCGCAGCAGGTAATCGGCGGCCCCGGACATGAGGTAGCACTCCATCACCTCGGGCACTTCCTGCACTGCGGCCTCGAAGTCCGCCAGGTCGCTGCGCTGCTGGCTGGTGAGAGTGATCTGGACGAACACGTTGTCCGGGTAGCCGGCCCGCGACTGATCCACCAGGCCCACATAGCCCCGGAGCAGGCCCGCGGATTCCAGCCGGCGCACTCGCCGCAGGCACGCCGACTCCGAGAGATTGACCCGCTGTGCCAGGGCCTGATTCGCCAGCTTCGCGTCGAGCTGCAGCTCGTGAAGAATCGCGCGGTCGATGCGGTCGAGAGAGGCGGATTCTTGCGTCATACCATGCCCACGTGCGGCTCGATTGCGCAGTTTCGAAGCAACACCGTGCACAACGCAAGCACCCGTCAGCGCCGCCGGGCTACCATCCCCAATGCAAGCAGGTGCTCGAGGAACGGCGCATGAAGATCGGAGTCCCCAAAGAGACCAAGGTCCACGAGTACCGGGTGGGCCTCAACCCGGCCGCTGCCGGCGAGCTGGTGGCCGCCGGGCACGAGGTCATCGTGGAGCGCGGCGCCGGCGCCGGCATCGGCTTCCACGACGACCACTACGCGTCCGTGGGCGCGGTCGTTGCCGGCGTCGACGACGCCTTCGCCGCCGATCTCGTGGTAAAGGTGAAAGAGCCTCAGCCGGACGAATGCCGGCGTCTGCGGGACGGGCAGGTGCTGTTCACCTATCTCCATCTGGCGGCGGAGCGGGAGCTGACCGAGGCGCTCATGGACGCCGGCGTCACCGCCATCGCCTACGAGACCGTCACCGACCGGCAGGGTCGGCTGCCGTTGCTCACGCCCATGAGCGAGGTGGCCGGGCGCATGTCCGTTCAGGTGGGCGCGGCCGCGCTGCAGAGAGCGGCCGGCGGCCGCGGTGTGTTGCTCGGCGGGGTGCCGGGCGTGGGCCCCGGGCGGGTGGTGATCCTCGGCGGCGGCACGGCGGGCACCCACGCCGCCATCATGGCGGCGGGGCTGCAGGCCGACGTGACGATCCTCGACCAATCGGTGCCGCGCCTGAACTGGCTTTCCGAGCATTTCGGCGGCCGGGCGAAGACGCTCATGGCCACCGCAGAGACGGTGCGCGAGCAGGTGCTCGGCGCCGACCTGGTCATCGGCGCGGTTCTGATTCCCGGTGCGGCGGCGCCCAAGCTCGTCACCCGCGAGATGGTGGGCGCGATGGTGGATGGCGCCGCCATGGTGGACGTTTCCATCGACCAGGGCGGCTGCTTCGAGACCAGCCGACCCACCACCCACGACCGCCCCACCTACGTGGCACAGGGGGTGGTGCACTATTGCGTGACCAATATGCCGGGGGCCGTGGCGCGAACCGCCACCCTGGCGCTGAACAACGTCACCTTGCCCTACGTTCTCGAGCTGGCCAATCGCGGCTGGAAACGGGCGCTCGCCGATGACCCCGGCTTCGCCGGAGGGCTGAACGTCCACGCCGGGAAGGTGCGCCATGCCATGGTGGCGCGGGCCCTGGGGCTGGAGCTGGCGCCGACCGACCTGGCCGCCTGAGCCGGTGCCCGAAGTGCTTGCCCCGAGGGAGCTGCTCCGCTAGCTTCGAGCGGGCAGGCCCATCCACCGACTCGAGGTAGCACCATGGCCGACCCGTTCCATAACCAGTTTCCGGACGGCTCTCTGGAGGCCCGGGATCTGGCCCATCTCCTTCACCCCACGACCAACCTGAAGCTCCACCACCAGAATGGCCCTCACATCCACGATCACGCCGAGGGCGTGTACATGTGGGACAGTCACGGCAAGCAGTTCATCGAGGGCATGGCGGGGCTGTGGTGCACGTCCCTCGGCTATGGCGAGGAAGAGCTGGTTCGGGTAGCGGCGGAGCACATGCGCAAGCTCTCCTACTCCCAGCTCTTCGGCTCCAAGAGCAACGAGCCGAGCATTCTGCTCGCCGAGAAACTCAAGGAAATGGTGCCGTTCGACGCCGGGCGGGTGTTCTTCGGCGTCTCCGGCAGCGACGCCAACGACACCCAGATCAAGCTGATCTGGTACTACAACAACGTCATCGGCCGCCCCGAGAAAAAGAAGATCATCAGCCGGCACCGGGGCTATCACGGCGTCACCATCGCCTCTGGCTCGCTCACCGGCCTGCCGGCCTTTCACGCCCACTTCGATCTGCCGATTCCCGGGATCCTGCACACGGATTGCCCGCATTACTATCGCGGCGCTGCGGCGGGTGAGTCCGAAGCGGCGTTCGTCGACCGGCTCGTGCGCAACCTCGAGCTGCTCATCGAGCGGGAAGGGCCGGAGACCATCGCCGCGTTCGTGGCCGAGCCGGTGATGGGCGCGGGCGGGGTCATCGTTCCGCCGGCCGGCTACTACGACAAGGTGCAGGCGCTGCTCGCCCGCCACGACATCCTCTTCATCGATGACGAGGTGATCTGCGGGTTCGGCCGCACCGGCGACGCCTTCGGCTGCGAGACCATGGGCATCCAGCCGGACACCATGAGCGTGGCGAAAGCGCTTTCCTCCGCGTACCTCCCCATGAGCGCGGTGCTGGTGCCGGAGTACCTGTACGAGCCCATGATCGAGGCCAGCGGCCGGGTCGGGAACTTCGGCCACGGCTTCACCTACTCCGGTCACCCGGTATGTGCCGCGGTGGCGCTGCGCGCCCTCGAGCTCATGGAGGAGCGTGATCTGTTCGCCCACGCCGCCCGGGTGGGCGAGAGCTTTCAGGCGCGGCTCGCGGCCCTCGGCGACCATCCGCTGGTGGGCGAGGCCCGTGGTACCGGGTTGATCGGCGCGGTGGAGCTGGTCGAGGACAAGGCCACCGGCGCGGCCTTCGATCCCGCGCGCGGGATCGGCGCTCATGCCGCCGCCCGTTGCGAGGCCCACGGCCTCATCGTTCGCGCCCTCGGCGACAGCCTCGCGCTCTGCCCGCCGCTCATCGTCACGGAGGACCACGTGGACGAGATTTTCACCAAGCTGGAGGCGGCGTTGGACGACACGCTGGCCGCGGTCTCATGAGGGCTCGGGGGACGGGCGGGGGGATCCTCGCCCTCGCGCTGTCGGTGGCCGGGGGCGCATTCGCGGCGCAGGAGGAGAACGGCGACAGCTGGGACGTCATGTCGCCCCCGGGACCGGAGCGGACCATTCCCCTCGACGTGCGTTCCGGAACCTGGATGAGCATCGACGTGAGCCCGGACGGCGACACCGTGGTGTTCGATCTGCTGGGCGACATCTACACCGTGCCTCTGGAAGGCGGCGAGGCGACGAGCCTCACCAGCGGCATGGCCTGGGACATGCAACCGCGCTACGCCCCGGACGGCGAACACATCGCCTTCACCTCGGACCGCGCCGGCGGCGACAACGTCTGGATCATGCGCGCCGACGGCAGCGAGCCGCGGCAGGTGACCGAAGAGGACTTCCGGCTGCTCAACAGCCCGGTCTGGCACCCGGACGGCGATTTCGTGGCGGCGCGCAAGCACTTCACCACCCGCCGCTCCCTCGGCACCGGCGAGATCTGGCTGTACGACCGCCGGGGCGGGGGCGGGGTCCAGGTGATCGAACGGCCGAGCGAAGCCTTCCAGAAGGAGCAGGGGGAGCCCGCGTTCTCCCCGGACGGGCGCCATCTCTACTTCACCCGCAACGCCACCCCGGGGCCGGTCTTCGAGTACGCCCAGGACAGCAACGACGAGATATTTCAGATCCGCCGCCACGACCTCGAGACCGGCGAGACCCGTCCCTTCGTCACCGGCCCCGGCGGCGCGGTGCGCCCCACGCCTTCCCCGGACGGGCGCTACCTGGCGTTCGTGCGTCGTCAGCGCACGGGCGACCGCTTCGATACGGCGCTGTTCGTGAAAAACCTCGAGAGCGGCGAAGAACGCGCGGTGTACGACGCGCTCGACCGGGACATGCAGGAGACCTGGGCGGTGCACGGCGTGTATCCCGCCTTCGCCTGGACCCCGGACAGCGAGAGCCTGGTGTTCTGGGCCGGCGGCGGCATCAAGCGCCTGGAACTGGGCGGCCGCGTGCGCGACGTACCCTTTCGCGTGGTGGACGAGCGGGTCGCCCTCGCGCCGCCCGAGTCTCGTGTGGACGTGGCGCCCGAGCGGGTGACGGCGCGCATGATCCGGTTCGCCCGGGTCTCCCCGGATGGCGAGCAGGTGGTGTTCGAGGCGTTCGGGCGCTTGTGGCTGCGGGCCCTGGACGGCGGCGAGCCGCGCCGGCTCACCCGGGATCGCGAAGCAGCGTTCGAGCTGTTCCCGGCGTGGTCCCGGAATGGCGAGTCCATCGCCTTCGTGCGCTGGACGGACACCGGCCTCGGCACCATCAAGGTGGTGGACGGCGACGGCGGCCGCGCCCGCGCGGTGACCGACGACCCGGGGCACTACCTGCAGCCGGCCTTCAGCCCGGACGGCTCGACGCTGGTGTTCGAGCGGGCCAGCGGCGGCGGTCTGACTTCGGACCTGTGGTCGGTGGATCCCGGCATCTACCGCGTGCCGGTCGACGGCGGCGACATGGTGCAGCTCAGCGACTCCGGGCGCGACCCCCATTTCGGAGCCGCCGGCGACCGGATCTTCTTCACCGACGCTGCGGAGGACGACGACGGTCCCGCGCATCAGCTCGCGAGCGTCGACCTGAACGGCGGCGACCGCCGGGTGCGGGCGAGCTCGGAATACGCCACCCGCATGCGGGTCTCTCCCGGCGGCGACTGGCTGGCGTTTCGTGAGAACTATCAGGTGTTCGTGGTGCCCCTGCCGCCGGCGGGCGAGGTGGCGCTGTCGCGTGGCATGACCTCGCTGCCCCTGCGCCGCGCCAGCACCGACGGCGGCGAGTTTTTGAGCTGGGCGAGCGACGACAGCCTGAGCTGGCTGCTGGGCCCGGCGCTGTTCGGTGCCGACATGGACGCCCTGTTCGCGCCACTCCCGGAGGACGAAGACGCCGAGCCGCCGCGCGGCGAAGCGGTGGCTGATCTGGCCCTCACCCGGCCGGCGGACGTCCCGGACACCACCGTCGCCCTCACCGGTGCCCGGGTGGTGACCATGGACGCCGACCGGCGGGTCATCGAGCCCGGGGTGGTGGTGATCGAGAACAACCGCATCGCCGCCGTCGGCGCCCCCGGCCAGGTGGACATTCCGGAGCGCGCGGAGCGAGTGGACCTGGCGGGCCGCACCATCCTGCCGGGCCTGATCGACGCGCACGCCCACGGCGCCCAGGGCTTTCGTGACATCATTCCGCAGCAAAACTGGCTGGCGCTGGCCCATCTGGCGCTGGGCGTGACCACGGTACACGACCCCTCCAACGAGGCGAGCGAGATCTTCGCCGCCGCCGAGTACCAGCGTGCCGGACGCATTCTGGCGCCGCGGCTGTTCTCCACCGGCGAGATTCTCTACGGCGCCCGCGCCGAGGTGCATGCGGCCATCGACGAGCTCGACGACGCCCGCGCGCACGTCCGCCGGCTCGCCGCCCAGGGCGCGATCTCAGTGAAGAACTACAACCAGCCGCGCCGCGATCAACGCCAGATGGTGGTCACCGCCGCCCGCGAGGCGGGGCTCATGGTGTTCGCCGAAGGCGGCTCCCTCTACCACATGGACATGAGCATGGTGGCGGACGGCAACACCGGCATCGAGCACAACCTGCCGCCGGAGCGTTTCTATGCCGACGTGCTCGACTTCTGGCCCGAGACCGGCGTGGGCTATACCCCGACCCTGGTGGTCACCTACGGCGGGCTGCGCGGCGAGGACTGGTTCTATCAGAACGCCGAGGTCTGGCGGCACCCGCTGCTGTCGAAGTTCGTCCCGCCCCACGTGCTCGAGCCCCGCGCCGTGCGCAGGCAGATGGCGCCGCGCAGTGACTACCAGCACTTCATCGATGCCGCCGACAACGCGGCCGCGCTCATGGCGCGGGGCGTGGACGTCAACATCGGCGCCCACGGCCAGCGCGAGGGCCTGGCCGCCCACTGGGAGATCTGGGGCTTCGTCATGGGCGGCATGTCCCCCATGCAGGCGCTGGCCACCGCCACCGTGAACCCGGCCCGTTACCTGGGCATGGACGCCGACCTCGGCTCGATCGAAGCGGGCAAGCTCGCCGACCTGCTGGTGGTGAACGGCAACCCGCTCGCGGACATCCGCGTCACCGACGACGTCGCCTATGTGGTGCTGAACGGCCGCATCTACGAAGGCGGAACGCTCGACGAGACGGTGACGGGGGAACGCCGGCTCGAAGCGTTTTATTGGGAGTAGTGCTCAGCTTTCAGCGGTCAGCTTTCAGCCAGAGGGCTATTCCGGCGTCTGGCGGTGAAGTCAGGTTACGGGTGGGTGCGGGGCGCGTTGTCATGGATGCGGCGTGGATCGAGCCGGGCGCCTTCGCGCCGCGCGAGCTTGCCCCGGCACGATGCCGCGTAAGCGCCGAATGCGGGAATGGCGCTGTCCGGCTGAAGGCTGATAGCTGACCGCTGACGCCTTCGGCGTTCAGCCGTCGGCTTTCAGCACTCAGCCGTTTAGCGCTCAGCTTTCAGCGGTCAGCTTTCAGCCAGAGGGCTATTCCGGCGTCTGGCGGTGAGGTCACGTGACGGGGTGGTGCGGGGCGCGTTGTCATGGATGCGGCGTGGATCGAGCCGGGCGCCTCCGCGCAACGCGGGCTTGCACCGGCATGATGCCGCGTAAGCCTCGAACACGGGAAGGAGGCCATCCGGCTGACGGCTGACGGCTGACGGCTGACGGCTGACGGCTGACGGCTGACGGCTGATGGCTGACCGCTGAAAGCTGAGCGCTGCGCACCGCTACGCCATCTCCAGGAACCGCTCCAACTCCTTGTCCGTCACCATGCGCGCGAACTGATCCGCCTGGGCCTGCCGCGTTCCGGCGAACATGTCCACGAAGTCGTCGCCGAACAGGGCGCGGGCGTGGACCGAGGCGCGGAACAGTTCGATGGCTTCGGTGAACGTGGCGGGGAAGTGCTGATCGGGGGGAATGCTGTCGGCGCGTTCGTAGCACGAGCCCGCGACAGGCGCAGCGGGCTCGGCTCGTTGCTCGATGCCCCACAGGGTCGCCGCCAGCAGGCACGCGGCCACCAGATAGGGGTTCGAGTCGGAGCCGGGGGTACGCAGCTCGATGCGCTGGGCGCCAGGTTTGCCGGGAATCACCCGCAGCGCGCAGGTGCGGTTCTCGATGCCCCATGTGGCGGCGATGGGGGCGAAGGCGCCCGGTGTCAGCCGTTTGAAGGAGTTGACGTTCGGGGCCAGCATGAGCAGCAGCTCGGGAAGAAGCTGCTGAATGCCGCCCAGCGCGTGGCGCTGGGTATCGCTCATGCCGTGCTCGGCCCGGGGGTCGTGAAACAGCGCGTCGCCGCGGCCGTTGCTCAGCGAAAAGTGCACGTGCCCGCTCTGGCCGTCGGCGTTCTCGAGGGGGCGGGCCATGAACGACGCCAGCAGGTCGTGGCGGGCGGCCAGGGTCTTGACGTGGGTCTTGAACAGGGCGGCGTCGTCCACCGCGGCGAAGCCGGAGCGGTGGCCGAACGCGAGCTCGCCCATGCTCGCCGCCTGCTCCCAGTGCATGCTGCAGATGGGAACTTCCATGGTCTCGCACATGGTGCGCATGTCCTTGAACAGCGGCGACCACAGGCTCTGATGCATCACCCCGCCGTAGGTGGAGACCTCGTTGAGCAGTCTGGGGCTGCGAAAACCCTTGGCACGCAGGGAGTCGGCGTTCTCCCGGAACAGCCGGAACTCGTACTCGAAGGCGAAAGCGGGGACCACGTCCACCGCCGCGGCGCGCTCGAGCACCCGGCGCAGCAGCCGCCGAGGGTCCCACCGCCCGCCGCTGGTGCCGTCGGCGTACTCCACGAAGAACAGCAGGTCGCTCTCGGGGTCCTCGAACGGCAATACCCGGGGATGCGCCCAGTCCACGTCGCAGCGCTCGTCGGCGAAATCCTGATCGAGGGTGAGATAGCCGCGGGGAATCAGCTTGACGTCGCCGTAGTCGAGCATGAAGTTGTCCGCGGAGAAGGGCACGCCGTCCGCCACGGCGCTCGTGAGCTTGTCCACGGAGACGGTCTTGCCGCGTAGCTGCCCCTGCAGGTCGACGAACGCCACGGTGGCGTACCGGCTGTCGCGGCTGTGGAGCAGGGCTTCGAGGTCAAAGGCCCGGCGCGCGGTGGTTCTGCGGCCGTTGCTGTCTCTGGTGCGCGCCATGGGTTCCTCACTGCGCTCATCACCGGTGCCGATATGATGTATCTTTGTGACGGTGAATTCGACCACAGCCGGGGGAGCAGGCTGCGCACATGACAGTCCTCGAGACGAGCGTGGACACGAGCACCGAGGCCTTCCGGCGTAACAGGGCACATCACGAGGCTCTGGCGGCGGATCTCGCCGGGCTGGCGGAGCGGATCCGCGAGGGGGGTGACGCCCGTTCCCGCGAACGTCATGCCGCGCGCAACAAGCTGTTGCCGCGCGAACGCCTCGAACACCTGCTCGATCCGGGGGCGCCGTTCCTCGAGATCGGGCAGCTCGCCGGCCACGAGCTCTACGACGATGCCGTTCCTGCCGGCGGCATCATCACCGGAATCGGCCGGGTGGCGGGTACCGAGTGCGTCATCGTCGTCAACGACGCCACGGTCAAAGGCGGCACCTACTACCCCATCACCGTGAAAAAGCACCTGCGCGCCCAGGAGATCGCCGCCGAGAACCACCTGCCGTGCCTGTATCTGGTGGATTCCGGCGGTGCATACC
>JBMCWS010000091.1:0-10803 GCA_048621375.1 Pseudomonadota bacterium
GATCAGGCCCATGTCGTGGTACAGCGGCAGCCAGCTGACGAACACGTCGCGGCTGTCGGCCTCTATGGCCTCGCCCATGGCGCGGATGTTGGCGAGCAGGTTGGCGTGGGTGAGGACTACGCCCTTGGGATCGCCGGTGCTGCCGGACGTGTACTGCAGGAATGCCACGTCTGCGGCGCGGGCTTTGGCTGGCGCGGCTTTCACGCCCGTGCGTGTCAGCTCGGCCACGGAGGCGACGCGGGCCAGGTCAGGCACCCGCGCCTCGAGCAGACGCGCCACCCGCCGGGCCCGCTCGACGGTGATCAACAGCGGCGTCCGAGCGTTGTCGAGAATGCCCGCGTGCCGGCGCAGGTGCTCCTCTATCTGCGACGCCCGGGCCGGCGGGTAGATGGGTACCGGCACGCCGCCGGCCATGAGCACGCCGAAGAAGCAGTACAGGTAGTCCGCGCTGGTCGGCAACATGATGGCAACGTGACTGCCGGGAAGCAGCGACATATCGCGGAGGCCGGCAGCCACCCTGCCCGCGCCGGCGCGCAGCTCGCCATGACTGATGTCCGATATCGAGCCGTCGGCCTCGAGCAGGCGCACGTGCGGGCGGTCGGGATGCTCGCTGGCATGCCAGCCGAGCACCTCGATCAGGGTGGCGGCGGCTGCCGGGGAGGAGGCGACCGCCTCGAGGGGGGTGCGCTCGGCGGTGGCCACGCCCGGGCGGTGCGGCCGTGCACCGGTCAACGCCGCCAGCAGGTCGCCCGGGGTTTCCGCCGTCTCGAGCACCGCCTCGCCCACATCGACCCGGAACACCTGATTGATGCGGCGCAGCAGCTCGATCCGTGCCAGGCTGTCGAAGCCCAGGTCCCGGTCGAGGTCGCTGGTCAGTGTGAGCTGCAGGTGCTGGCGGCGCTCAGGATGCAGCTCGTACGCCATGTCGCGGACGATGCCGAGCAGCGCCTCGGTGCGGGCTTCGGACCCTTCTGCGCGATCCTCGTCGGTCATGGACCATCCCGTCGCGGATTCCCCGACCCCTTGAGCCTACGACAGCCGCAGCTCGGTCGATATCCGTGAAACCACCGGGCTCCGGCGCCGTCTGGCGCGGTCGTGCGGCATCGCCCATCATGCGGCAATGAGCGACGCACCCGTCCTGCCGGTGCTCGAGCGCTTCGGGCTGCACCGTCCCGAGCTGCGCGCCTGGGCGTTGTACGACTGGGGTAACTCCGCCGTCATGACCACGGTGATTGCTGCCGTGTTTCCAGCCTACTTCACGGCCGTTGCGGCGGGAGAGCTGCCGCGGGAGACCGCGCTGTGGATCTTCGGGCTGGTCACGTCGCTGGCGGTGATCGGCATCGGCGTGCTCTCCCCGGTGCTTGGCGCGTTGGCCGACGTCGCGGCCATCAAGAAGCGTCTGCTGGCCGTACTGATGTTGGTGGGGGCGGCCGGCGTGGCCGGTATGTTGTTCGTCGGGCACGGCGACTGGGTTCTGGCCCTGACCCTGTTCGCCGTCGCCAACATCGGCCTGGCGGGCAGCTTCGTGTTCTATGACGCGCTGCTGCCGCACATTGCGCGCAATCACGAGATGGACCGGGTATCCACGACCGCCTATGCCCTGGGCTACTTTGGCGGCGGCGTGCTGCTGGCGCTGAACCTGGCCTGGATCATGTTTCCCGGCACCTTTGGTCTGCCCGCCGGCGACGGCATCAGCGAGTCCGAAGCCACGTTGCCGGTGCGCCTGGCCCTGGTGTCGGCAGCGGTGTGGTGGGTGGCCTTTTCGGTGCCGCTGTTTTTGCGGATTCCGGAGCCGCCGCGCCGGCTGGAGATTCACGAGTCACCCCTCGTCAATCCCGTCCGCGCGGCGTTTGGCCGCCTGGGCGGCACCCTGCGGGATCTGCGCGGCTACCGCCACGCGTTCCTGATGCTGCTGGCCTTCGTGCTCTACAGCGACGGCATCGCTACCATCATCCGCATGGCCGCCATCTACGGAGCCACCCTGGGGCTGGGCCAGACGTCGCTGGTCGCCGCGATTCTGATCACCCAGATCGTCGGTGTGCCTTTCGCGCTCCTGTTCGGCACCCTGTCGGGGCGCATTGGCGCAAAGATGGCCGTGCTCGCCGGGCTATGTGTCTACATGGGCATCGCTGTGCTCGGCTACCAAATGGCCACTGCCACCCACTTCCTGATTCTGGCCACCCTAGTCGGCATGGTGCAGGGTGGCACCCAGGCGCTGTCGCGCTCGCTGTTCGCGCGGCTGGTGCCGCGGCACCGCTCTGGTGAGTTCTTCGGCCTTTACGGGGTGATGGATCGCTTCGCCGGCAGCGGCGGAACCCTGGCTATGGCCGCCGTGGTGGCCGCCACCGGCGACCCGCGCCTGGCGATTCTGACGGTGGTCGTGCTGTTCGTCGCCGGCGCGCTGATCCTCATTCGGGTGGACGTCGGCGCCGGGGAGCGCACCGCGCGTGAGGCGGAACGAACGGCCGGCATCGTGGACGCATGAGGAGGCTGCGAAACGCCGGGCTTGCGCGAGCAGACCGAGTTCATGGCGCGGGTTGCTTGCGTTGCCGGGTGTCCGCACCTAAGGTAGCGCGCTTTACGAATTCGGAGCCGTCGATGACCCATCGCCATCCTGCCCGGCGCTGCGCCCTTCGCCTGGTTGTCGCGGCTGCCGCGCTGCTCCCCGCCCAGCCCGTCCTCGGGGCCGACACGCCGGGTCTGGAGGGTGAGCCGTCCTCGCTCGGTTCGGTCGGCCGACCGGTGCACGTGGTGGGCCGCGACGCGCTGTTCGCCACCGGCGAGACGGATCTCGGGGCGGCGCTCGGTGAGCTGGTACCGGCGTTTCGCTACGCGTCGCCGCTGGCCACCAACGGCGACGATCACGTGCGCACCGGAACCCTGCGCGGCCTCGCGCCGGATCAGATGGTGGTGCTGGTGAACGGCAAGCGCCAGCACACCTCGTCGAAGTTCTACACCGCGAATCAGGCGGGGCGCGGCTCGGTGGGGGTGGATCTGGCGCTTCTGCCCATGAGCGCGGTGGCGCGGGTGGAAGTGCGCTCCGGGGGCGCTGGCGGCCGCTTCGGGTCCGGCGCGCAGGCGGGGGTGATCAACATCGTGCTCGACGATTCCGACCAGGGCGGGCGTTTCCATGGCTCCTTCGGCCAGCGCCGCTCCGCCATCGAGGGCGTGCCGCGCCTCATGGGCACCAACGTCAACGACGAGGCCGGCACTATCGACCTGGCTCTGTCCGGGAACCTGACCGAGGACGACGGGTCTGGCG
Organism: Pseudomonadota bacterium; assembly: GCA_048621375.1. Lineage (GTDB taxonomy): Bacteria > Pseudomonadota > Gammaproteobacteria > Pseudomonadales > Azotimanducaceae > UBA7803. The sequence continues at coordinate 3,263 of JBMCWS010000091.1, forward strand.
ACGACCTATCGTTGCAGGGGAGCTGGGGATTCGAGCTCGGGAACGAGGGCTTCATGCGCCTCTCGGCCGAGTACCAGGAGCGGGAGGCGTCCAATCGCGCCGGTTACGACCGCCGGCGTCAGTATCCGCTGAACCCGGACGGCAGCTTCGACGTCCGCGAGCGTACGGTGGACCGGCGCCGGGACAGCTACGGCGATCCCGCCCACGAGGAGCTGAACATCCTGTTCAATGCCGAGGTACCGGTTGCCGGGCGCACCAGCTTCTATGGATTCACGTTCCTCGGGACCCGGAACGCGACGAGCGATGCGCCGTTCGTGCGCCCCGTGGACGACCGTAATGTCCCCGACGTCTACCCCGACGGATTCCTGCCCGAGATCGAATCCGACACCGATGATCGATCGTTCACCCTGGGGTTTCGTGGCGAGCGCTGGGGCTGGAACTGGGACCTCAGCTACAACCAGCGCGAGGATGAGCTGGACCTCGGCGTCAATCAGTCGCTGAATCCCACCTTCGGCGAGCTCAGTCCCACGACGTTCGTCGTCGGAAACAACGAGACCAAGCGGATCACCATGCGTCTCGACCTGGGGCGCGAGTGGCAGCCCCGATGGCTGGCGGGCACGTTGAACACGGAGGCGGGGATCGCCACGGTGGAGGAGGAGTACGAGATCGAGACCGGCGAGCCGGCCGCGGCCTTCGACGCGGGCCGGAGCGACCCGGCTGCCCTGCCGGTGCGGGCGGCGGTGGTGGGGTTCCCCGGCTTCCCGCTGGAGGTGGAGCGCAGCCGCGAGACCTTCGCCGCCTACGCCGGCGCGACCGCGGAGCTCATCGACTCGGTAACCGTCGAGGCGTCGGCGCGGCTCGACGACATGGACGACCTGGGCAGCGAGGTGAGCGCAGACCTGGCCGCCGAATGGGCGCTCACCGAGGCCATGACCCTGCGGGGCGCCGTCGGACGGGGGTTCCACGCGCCGTCGCTGGCGCAGGTCACATACACGCGCACGGTGGATACCGTCACGGCGGCCGGCACCCGGCAGGCGGGGGTGTTCCAGTCCGACAGCCCCGTAGCAACAGCCCTGGGCGGGGCGGCGCTCGAGGAGCAGACCGCCACCCATGGCAGTCTCGGGATAGGCTTTCGTCCGTTCGATCAGCTCGAGGCGGCAGTTGACCTCTGGCAGGTGGAGATCGACGACCGGGTGGTGCTGTCCCGGACACTTTCCGGCGGAGGTGTCGATGCCGCATTGCTTGCTGCAGGACTCGGTGACGTCACCAGTGCGCGGTTCACGGCCAATGCCGTGGACGTCCGGGCCCGCGGCATAGACGCCCGAGTACGCTACCTCACGCCGCTGTTCGACGGCGAGCTCGAGCTCGATCTGGGCGCGACCCATCAGGAGACGGACGTCACCGGGGCCCGGTCCTTCACGACGGCGGCGGGCGATGTGATCGATGCTTTCGACGGCCGGGCGCGGGCACAGCTCGAGGACGCTCAACCGGACACGAAGGCGATCGCCGGTGCCGTCTGGCAGCGCGGTGGTTTCACCCTGGGGACGCGATTGACCCGGGTCAGCGGGACCACCGACTACGGCGACACGCCGGCCCAGCGCCTGGATATGGATTCGGCGTGGCTGGTGGATCTCGACATGGGGTACCGGGTGAGCCCGCAGATCCAGTTTTCGGTCGGCGTGCACAACGCCCTGAACGAGTATCCGGAGACGCTCCCCGTCGGCGACGGGCTTCCGTCGGCGCACGAACGCTTCCCGTATTCCGGCTATGCTGGCTATGATGCCGCTGGCCGTCTCATGTACGCGCGCGCGAGCTTCGACGTCCGCTGAGGCCGGTACGGCCTCAGGGCGCGGTTTGCGGGCCGCGATCCGCGTCGTCCCCGGCGCTGAGCAGACCGAGGGCCCGGGCGCGCCGAGCCCGATGCCGCTGCGCGAGAATGCGCATGTCTTTGGTGGCGTCGGTCTCGTCGACGATCTCGAGCCCGAGGAGCGTCTCGATCACATCCTCCATGGTGATGATGCCGGCCATGCCCCCGAAATCATCGAGCACCTGGGCGATGTGCTCTTTGCGGTCCATGAGCGTGCGGAAGACCTCGGTGATGGGGCAGTCCTCCGAAACGGTCACGATATCGCGACGCAGGACGCGGAGCGGCGCGTTGCCGCGGCCTTCCACGAGCTCGGTGAGCAAGGCGTCCTTCAGCACGTAGCCGGTGATCCGGTCCTTGGAGTCGTCCTCATAGACCGGAATCCTGGAAAATCTGAAGATGCGCCCCGCTTCGTACGCATCCCGAATCGGCTGCTCCCCGGATGCTGCTGCGACTACGGTCCGGGGGGTCATGATGTCCCGTGCCTGAACGGTCTCGAAGTTCAGCAGATTGGTGATGATCCGCTTCTCCCGGTCCTCGAAGGTGCCATCCCGGGCGCCGATTTCAGCCATGGCGAGAAAGTCGGTTCGGGAGAGAATCGGCTGCTCGGTATCGTGTTTCAGGGAACGGGTGATCCACTGGCTCATCCACACGAAGGGCGCAAGGATGAGCAGAAGCAGCCGCAGGGAATGAACCGTGAATGGCGCCAGGCGATGCCAGTACGTGGCGCCCATGGTCTTCGGGACGATCTCCGAGAACACGAGAATGGCCAGGGTCATGGTTACCGGAACCACGATCTGTGTCAGCCACCGGCTGGTTTCTCCCCAGAGCACGGCCGCTTGCTCCCCGACACCGATGGCGCCCACCGTGTGGGCCGCGGTATTCAGCGTCAGGATGGCGGCGAGCGGCCTGTCAATGTTGTCCTTGAAGTTCCGCAGGCGGATCCCGATGCGTTCGCCCTGCTGTATCTGCACCTCGGCGTAGGAGGGCGTTATCGAGAGAAGAACCGCCTCCCAGAGGGAACACAGGAAGGAGACCACGAGCGACAGAAGGAAGAAGGCGATCAGGAGCGACAGCATGCGCCTCCGAAGTCTGGCATGCCGCCGACGGCGTGATCGCACCCCGTGGCGCCCGGGTGCGTCGGAGGATCAGCGACGGAGATCATGACGCATCAAGTGTCCCGCAACTTTCGGCCGCAGGCAATCGCCACGCGCTGGGGGCGTGGAGACGCCATCCGGCGCTGGATGATCGGTGCGCGGCGCGTTAGCCTCGCGAGCTTGGCTGGCTGAAGCGGGGCGGTAGTGCTCATCATCCCACTCGGGCGGTCTCTGGCAATCGTCGCCGCGTTGCTTATCGGCGCGCACGCCGCCGCCCGTTCTCCCGTTCCCGTGGCGGTCGCCGAAGTCGAAGCGGGTCCGGCGCAGCGGACCCTGGAGCTCACGGGCTCGTTCACCGCGCGCCGCGCCGCCCGGTTGTCGCCCCGCGTGTCCGGACTGGTGGCGCAGGTGGCGGTGGATGCGGGGGATTCCGTCAGCCGCGACGACGTTCTGGTGCGACTCGACGCCGGGCTCGCGGAGCTCGCGGTGGCGGAAGCGCGAGCCGTGGTCGAGGAGCGCAGGGCGGCGCTTGCCGAGGCCCGGCGCCTGCTCTTTGAAAGTCAGCGGCTCGGGGAGCGCGAGGTCGTGCCGGAGACGGAGATCGAGGCGCACCGCAGCCAGGTGGACATCGCCGCGGCGGCGTTGGCGCGCGCCGAGCAAACCCTGGCGACCGCCCAAGAGGAGCGCGTGCGTCACGTGGTGGCGGCACCATTCGGCGGCGTGGTCGCCGAGCGCCTGGTCGAAGTCGGGGAGTGGGTGGAAACCGGCACGGCGGTGGTCGAGCTCGTGGACACCGATGCGTTGTGGCTGGACGTGCGGGCGCCCCAGCGCTACTGGAGCGAGATCGGCCACGATGCGGAGGTGGACGTTTCCGTGGATGCTGTGCCGGGTCGCACGTTCGAGGCTCGGGTGCATCGACGGGTCCCGGTGAACGACGCCGACGCGCGGACCTTTCTGCTGCGTCTGGTGGTGGACAATGAAGGCGGGCTGATCAACCCGGGCATGTCGGCTCGGGTACGCTTCGGCGTGGTGGGGAACGGTGACGTGCTGCGTGTGCCGCGGGACGCGTTGATCCGCTACCCCGACGGTACGACCACGGTCTGGGTGGTGGATCGCGACGACGAGGTCCCCCGCGCCCGCGAAGTCGCGGTCGAGGTCGGCGGCTACGCGGAGGATCAGGCCGAGATTGTGGATGGCCTGCGTGCCGGCGCAGCGGTGATCGTGCGCGGTAACGAAGTGCTGCGCAGCGGCGAGCGGGTGCGGGTGGTCGGCGCGGAGTGCGGGGAATGTTCGGGGCGATAGTCCGCCGCAGCACCCTGCTGGCGGTGGCCGTGCTCATCGTCGGAGTGCTCGGCGTGCTCGCCGCGCTCCGGATTCCGGTGCAGATGATCCCCGACCTGGAGGTACGGGTGGTCAACGTCGAAACCCGATGGCCCGGCGCCACGCCTCAGGACGTGGAGAAGGAGATCCTGATCGAGCAGGAGGAGTACCTGCGCGGTTTGCCGGGGCTAGAGCGCATGTTCGCCACCGCCTCGGACGGACGGGCCGAGATCGACCTCGAGTTTCCATTCGGCACCGACATCAACGAGGCGCTGATCCGGGTCAACAACGCCTTGAGCCAGGTGCCGGATTATCCCGAGAACGTCGATGAGCCCCGGCTCGAAGCGAGCTCATTCTCGCAGAACTCGTTCATGTACCTGCGGGTCGAGCCGCTCGACGACAACCCTTTCGATCTGGACATGACGCTGATGCGCGATTTCGTGGACGACCACGTGCGCCCGCGCATGGAGCGCGTGCCGGGGGTCTCGCGGGTCAACGTCCAGGGCGGGGCGGAGCGTCAGGTGCGGATTCTCGTCGAGCCCGGCCGGCTGGCGGAGCTCGGCGTCACCCTTGCCCAGGTGCGGGCGGCGATTCGGGCGCGCAATACCGACACCTCCGGAGGCGATGTCGAAGCGGGGAAGCGTCGCTACCTGCTGCGGACGGTGGGACGTTTCCGTGACGTGGACGCGGTGGAGGCCCTCATCATCGAGCGACGGGGAGATTCCCTGATTCGCCTGGGTGACGTGGCTCGGGTGGAAATGTCCCACTACGAGCTGCGGGACCACTCCCGGGTCAACGGCAAGCCGAATGTCGGGCTTTCGGTGGACCGGGTTCCGGGCTCCAACGTCATCGCCATCAAGGAGGCGATGCTGCCGACGCTGGACGCGATCAACGAGCAGGTGCTCGAGCCGGCGGGGATGCGTATCGCGCTCACCAGCGACGACGTTCGCTACGTCCAGGAATCGGTGGCCAACGTCTGGCAGAACCTGAGCCTCGGCGCGGGGCTCGCGACCCTGGTCATGTACGCGTTTCTGCGCTCCGGGCGGGCCACCCTGGTGGGCGTGGTGGGAATTCCCATCTGTACCGTGGCGGCCTTTCTGGGACTCCTGGCGGCGGGCCGGACCATCAATGTGATCTCCCTGGCGGGGGTCGCGTTCGCCATCGGCATGACGCTGGACAACACCATCGTCGTGCTGGAGGCGATCGAGCGGCGGCGGCGACAGGGACGGGGGCGCGTGGAGGCGGCCGTCGAGGGCATCCAACAGGTGTGGCCTGCCGTGCTGGCATCGACCATGACCACGGTGCTGGTGTTCGCACCGATATTCTTCGTCGAAGAGGAAGCGGGGCAACTCTACTCGGACGTGGCCGTGGCGATCTCGGCGGCGATCATCGCGAGCATGCTGGTGGCCATGACGGTGGTGCCGACTCTGAGCGCCCGGCTCGCGTTCGGTGGGGCGCGGAGAGGCTCGCCGGGGAAGCGTGGGCGGGTGCGGCTTGTCGAGGCCGCGTCGTGGTCCGTGGCCACCGGACCGCGCCGCAGCGCCACGCTGCTCGCCGTGCTTGCCGCGGTCGTGGGCATCGTCGTGTACCTGACGCCGCCGGCGTCCTATCTTCCCGAGGGCGAGGAGCCAAAGATCTTCGCGCGCATGATTCCCCCGCCGGGCTACAACTTGCGCGAGATGAACGACGTGGCCGAGCGGGTGGAGGCTCGCTTTCTGCCCGCGGTGGAGGCGGAAACCGATGTTGGCGGCATTCCGCCCATCCGCTATCTGAACATGCGGGTGGCGCCGGATGCGTTGCTCGTGATCGCCGAAACCGTGGATCCCGCCAGGACCAACGATCTCATGAACGTGCTGACCGCGCATTTCGAGGCGTACCCAGGGATGCGTGCGTTCGCCAACCGCGGGTCCATCATTGCCAGCAATCAGGGGGGCACGCGAAGCGTGAATCTCGACATCACGGGGCCGGATCTGGCGTCGATCTTCGGCGTCGCCCAGGGCGCCCGGCGTCGCGCCGAGGCTGCCTTCGATGACCCGCAGATCGACTCGTCACCCAACGCACTCTCGCTGGATCAGCCGCTCGTGGAGATCCGTCCACGCTGGGCGCGGGCCGCGGAGCTCGGCTTCTCGGCGGAGGAACTGGGATTCGCGGTGGCCGCCTTGTCGGACGGTGCGTTCGTCGACGAGTATTTTCGCGGGGACGAGAAGATGGACATATTTCTCTTCAGCACCGCGGGGAGTAGCCAGCAGCTCTCGAGCATCCGCCAACTGCCGGTCTACGCCCCGGTGGGGACGGTGGTTCCGCTGTCAGCGGTGGCCGATGTGGTGGAGACGGTCGATACGGACTCGATCCGGCGGGTCAACGGGCGGCGCACGGTAACGCTGCACGTGGTTCCGCCGCCCGGGGTTGCATTGGAAACTGCGGTCGAGACGGTGCGCCGGGACGTGATTGACGACATGCGCGCTGATGGAGAGCTCGGCGAGGGGGTGAGCGTGGCGATCTCCGGCGCCAACGATCAGCTCACGGCGACACGGGCAGCGCTCGGGGCGAACTACCTGGTCGCGGTCGCGTTGTGTTATCTGGTGATGGTGGCCATCTTCAATCACTGGGGGTGGCCGCTGGTCATCATGACCTCGGTACCGCTCGGTATCGCCGGTGGAATAGCCGGCGTCAGCCTGTTCAACGCCGTGGGTGCCCTGGTGCCTCATCTGGGCCTCGAAGCGGTGAGCCAGCCGTTCGACATGATCACCATGCTCGGCTTTCTCATCCTGCTCGGCGTGGTGGTGAACAACCCGATACTGATCGTCGACCGCACCTTGTACAATCTGCGCCAGGGGGCCAGCGACCCGGTGACCGCCGTGCGGGAAGCGGTGTCCACTCGCATCCGGCCCATCGTGATGTCGGTCATCACGACGCTGGTCGGTCTTTCCCCGCTGGTCTTCATTCCGGGTGCCGGAACCGAGCTTTACCGCGGCCTCGGGGCGGTGGTGCTGTTCGGACTGCTGTTCGCGACCCTGGTGACCCTGACGTTCCTGCCGGCGTTACTGGTGACGGTGTTGAAGCTGTGGCCGCGCCTGACGCGCACGAATCGTGCAAGCCCGCAGCGCGAAATATGACCTGGTCTCCATTTTTTTCTTCACATTCTCCATTTTCCTTTCATTTTGGCTCCAAACGGTTGTATAGTTCGTACCCAAGCTGCTGAATATGAAGAAACTCCCCTGATGCGACGACAGAAAACAATAAGACGCTCGGTCCACGCC
>JBMCWS010000092.1:0-10802 GCA_048621375.1 Pseudomonadota bacterium
CACCAGCGGGTCGTGGGTGGCGGTGACGATGGTGATCCCGCGCTCTTCGTTCAGGCGCCGCAACAGCCGCAGCAGCGACTCGGTGGTGACGCTGTCGAGGTTCGCGCTCGGCTCGTCCGCGAGCAGCAGCACCGGATGCGTCACCAGCGCCCGGGCAATCGCCACCCGCTGCTGCTGGCCGCCGGACAGCTCCCCCGGGCGCCGATCGGCCAGGTCGTCGATGCCGAGCGCGCCCAGCAGCGCCAGCGCCCGGTCGCGCCGATCGGCGGCGGCGACGCCCTGAAGCTGCATGGTGAACTCCACGTTCTCCCGCGCCGAGAGCACCGGTATCAGGTTGTAGGCCTGAAACACGAAGCCCAGCTTGTACAGACGCAGGTCCGCCAGTTGCGGCTCGGAGAGGTCGTTCAGTTTCACGCCGTCCACCTCTACGTCCCCCTCGGTCGGCCGGTCGAGACCGCCGATCATGTTCAACAGCGTGGTCTTGCCCGACCCGGACGGGCCGGAGAGGCTGACGAACTCGCCCCGGTGCACCACCAGATCCACACCCTGCAGGGCATGCACCGGCACGCTGTCGTCCATATAGGTGCGGGTCACTCCCCGGCACGCCGCCACCACCTCGCTCATCGTCGCAATGCCTCCAACGGTGTGATCTTCACGGCCCGCCAGGCCGGATACAGGCTCGCGAGCACGCCGAATGTCAGGCTCATGACGGTTATCAGCGCCACGTCGCCGGGCAGGAGCCTCGGCACCAGCACCGTGGACATGCCCGCCAGCTCCGCGCCCTGCGCCCAGCGCGAGAGGTCGATGCCGCCGCCGAGCCAGACTACCAGGGCGGCACCCAGCCCCAGCCCGGCCAGCACGCCCAGGCTCATCATCAGGCTCGACTCCAGCACCACCTGCGCCACCACGGCGCCGCGCCGCATGCCCAGCGCCCGGAGCATGCCGATCTCGCGGGTGCGCTCCAGCACCGCCGTGACCAGAACGTTCACCAGCCCGAAGATGAGCGCGCCCATCATGACGCCGAACCAGATGTAGATGCCCACGTCGGCGAGCGCGAACATGGCGGCGTTCTGGGGATCGAGCTGCTGCCACGAGTACACCTCCAACCCGGGCACCCGCGCCTGCACCGCCGCCACCAGCGGATCCGGCTGCGGGTGCCCCGCGAAGCGCACGGACACCTCGGTGACGCCATCATCCCCGAGCATCGACTGCATGAACGCGAGCCCGGCGAACACGTAGGCCTTCTCGAGGGCGGTGCCTTCGGCGTCGTAGACGCCGGCCACCCGGAACCCCATCTCGCGGGTCCCGCCGTCGGCGCCCTGGGCCATGATCACCAGCCGGTAGCCCGCCGCGGTCTCCAGTTGCTCCGCCATGGCACGGCCGACGAGGATGCGGTTGTCGTCCGGACCGGTGAGGGCGTCGCCCGCCACCGGCACGTCACCCAGAAACGAGATGTCCTCCCGGGCGGGGTCGATGCCGACGAGCTGCGCGCCGCGGGTCTCCCGCTCGCTCATGATCACGGCGGGCACGCGTAAGCGCGGCGCCCAGCCCTCGAGCACCTCGCCCGGCAGCGCGTCCCGCCAGCCCGCGGGCACGTCGAAGCGCTTGTCGATGCCCGGATCGTCCCGGTAGCCGGGGGCCAGGATCTTGAGGTGACCGCTCAGGTTCTCCACCGCGGAATCGCGCATGTCCGCCTGCATGCCCCGGAGGAAGGCGTTCAACAGGATCACCCCGCTCACGGCGATGCAGATGGCCACCAGCAGGGTCACGGTGCGGCGCCGGTGCCGGCTCAGGTTGCGCGCCGACAGCGCCGTCAGCAGTCGCAGCGGCATCACCATCTCAGGCAGCCACCCGCAGGGCGTCCACGGGGCGCATGCGGTTCACCCGCAGCGACGGCAGCACCGCCGCGATCTGGGTGGCCACCAGCATCACCAGCGGCGCGGTGGCGAGCGCGGTGGCCGAGAACTCGGGATACACGCGGGTGGGCAGATACATCTCCGTCGCCATCTGCTCCATGCCCTCGCCCAGGTACACGCCCACGTGGGCGAGCCATCCCGTCAGCGCGCTCGCGAGCGCGAGCCCCACGGCGCTGCCCAGGGCCCACATCAGCAATGCCTCCCATTGCAGCATGGTGACGATGCGCACCGGACGCATGCCGATGGCCAGCAGCATGCCGAACTCCCGCGTGCGCTCGAAGACGGCCATGATGAACGTGTTCGCCACGCTGAACGCCACCAGGATCATGACGATCCAGTAAAGCAGCGCGGCGCTCACCCAGTCGAGCGCAATGGCCTGACGCAGCTCCGGCAGCACCTCGCTCCAGCCGCGGATCTGCACGGCCTCGCCGTCTTCCCCGGCGGGCCAGCGGTCAGGCAACCGCGACCGCAGCCGTGCCACGGTGCCCGGCACGGCGTTCAGGGAAGCGGCCCGGATCACCAGGGTGTGCACCTGATCGGGCAGCGCGAACGCCTCCTGGGTATCCGCCAGCGGCGCCAGCATCAAGCCGCGGTCGAGCTCCGCCATGCCGGTGCGGAACAGCCCCACGACATCCAGCACCAGGGCCGCGACCCCGCCCTGGCGCGCGCTGCCGAGCACGACCACTTCCTCACCGAGGCCAACCCCCAGGTTGCGCGCCAGCGCGTCACCGAGCACCGCCTCGCCGCTGCCTTCGAGATGGCGACCGCGAAGGATCTGCTCGTGAAAGCGCACCACCCGGCCGTGGGAGGCGGGCTCGATTCCCAGCACCCGGGCGCCGAAGCTGCGGTCGCCCGCCGAGGCCAGGGCGAACGCCTCCACCCTTGGTGCCACCGCCTCGACGCCCGCCACCGCGGCCACCTGCGCCCGCAGCGCCGACGCCGCCGGCAGCGAGTGCTCGATGCGCTCGTTCTCAACGTAATCCGCATTGTGAATCTGAATCTGCCCGGTGAGCAGCGAGGTGGCAGTCTCCTCCATGGTGGTGTAGCTGCCGAGCTGCAGGCTCATGGCGCTGACCACCAGGAACACCGCGAAAGCCACGCCCCCCGCCGTGAGCCAGGTGCGCCGGGGGTTCCGCCAGAGGTTGCGCCAGGCGAGGCGCGGGCTGCTGCCCCCGCTCAAGGCGACGCCCCGGTGCGCAGCGCGAACAGGGTGAACAGCTCGTCGTCCAGCGACACACCGAACTCCACCGTCCGATAGCGGACTTCGGTGTAGCGCTCGGGCTCGTCGAGCTGCAACATGCGCAGGCGCGTGGGCATGATCCGGCCGTCGCGCTCGTCGATCTCGAGGGTGGTCATGCGCTTCAGGGCCTGCATGTTCTGATCGAAGAACGTGTGCCGGAGCAGCACGTAGTCGCCGCGCAGCTCCAGGACCTCCTTGCCCCAGACCACCGGCGCGTTCTCCCGGGGCACCGCCGCCACGGTGTAGACGCGGTGGCCCTCACGATCGGCCGCGTCCACCAGACTCAGGTCGTAGTGCTCGAGCAGCTTGTCACTGCGCGCGAGGTCGTTGTACGAGAAATCCGAGCCGGCCCAGCTCTGGGCCATGAGGCTGAACGGCAGCCGCACGGTGCGGTTCAGCTTCGGCGTGAACGTCCACATGTTGTCGCCGCGTTTCAGGGTGGCGTTGCCCGCGTCCCGGGCGGGCGCGGTGAAGCGGATCAGCGCGTCCTCGCGCCCGCGAGTCCACGCCACCAGCCGCGACCGGCGCTCCCAGTCCGGCCGATGGATGACCATCTCCATCTCGGCATACGACGTGGTGCCGCGCATCAGATCGAGCGCGCCGGCCACGAGCTCGCGGGCGGTGGGCTCCGCGTTCTCTTCCGCCACCGAGGGCAGCGACACGCACGCCAGCGCGCACCAGAGCACCACACGCAGCATGTCTCTCTCCGCCCACGGCTGCCGTCGCGACATCTTCACCCGGGAGCCGGGGCACCGCAAACCCGGCCCCGGGTCACAGCAGCCGTTCCGCCGCCATGCGGCCGCCCACGTAGACGGCGACCACCAGCACGGCGGCGCCGAGACCGACGACCACGGCATGGCGCCGCCACAGCTCGCGGGCGGCGCGCCCGTAGCGCCACACCAGCCAGCCGAGGCCGTAGTAGCGCAGCCCGCGGGCGATCACGGCGGCGAGAACGAACAGATGCACGGGGTACCCGGACACCCCGGCGGTGATCATGGCCACCTGAAACGGAATCGGCAGCACGCCCACCACCAGGATGGCGACGAAGCCGTGGCGGGCGAAAAAGCCGCGGAAGGCATCAAACGCCGCCTCATAGCCGAGGGTCTCGATGAACCACACGCCCACCGACTGATACAGCGCCATGCCCACGCCATAGCCCAGCAGCGAGGCCAGCAGGTTGCCGCCGGTGGTGGCGGTGGCGATCTGCCAGATGCGCTCGCGATGCAGGGCCATCAGCGGCACCAGCACCACCTCGATGGGGATGGGCAGGACGATGGTCTCGAGAAACGACAGCGTGCCGATGAGCCACAACATGTGGCTCGACCGGTCCAAACGCTCGAACCAGCGCCGGGCGCGGCGGGATCTGAAGGTCACCGACGGCACGGCAGGGCTCCAGCAAGCGCGGGGCCAAGCGCCGACGTTGCTAGCGGCGCCGGCCGCGCAGGCTCACCACGTTGTCCCCACCCCCGGGGCGCTCCGCCGGCGAGAGGGCGATTTCCCAGGTGAACACGCGCGCCCCGTCGCGGACGAACCCGCGGCACCCATACCCGCCGCTCACCTCGAACAGCGCGAAGGTGGCATGGACGCTGCCGGCGTCGTTCCACAGCAATCCCAGGTTCGGCGGGCTGTCGAGCTTGGCGGTGCCCTGCAGCGACTCGAGATCGAGGCGCAACGACAGCGTGTACGTGCCCACGTCGTTGCCCGCCACCCGGGCCGCGAGCTCCCGGGCCTCGGCGCCGTCGCGCTGCCAGTGGCCGGTCACGGTGATGCCCTCGTCGTCCCGCTCCAGGCGGACCTCACACGCCACCGGCATGCCCCGGCTCTGCCCTTCCGCCAGCAGGCTGCCGCGTCCGCGCCAGGTGCCGCTCGCCAGCATCACGGCGCCGGATCCGCGGCCACGGTGCGCGCCTCGCCCACCGGCTCGATGCAGCGACGCGCCTTGTGGCGGGCGTCGTTGACGTAGGTGGAGACCGGCACCAGATCGACGGCCACCGGCACGGCGGGCTCGAGCAGCGGCTTCACGGCGTCTCCGGGCACCCCCGGATCGAGCCAGCGCGCCACCGCCGGCGAGCCGAGCAGCACCGGCTGGCGCGAGTGGATGTGCTCGATGGCGGGATGCGCCCGGGTGGTGAGCACGGCGAAGCTCTCGAGCACGGTGTCGTTCACCCGGTCGCGCCAGCGGTCCCACAGCCCGGCGAGCCAGAGGCCCGGCGCGTCGTGGGGGCGGATGTAATACGGCAGCTTGCGCCCTTCGCCCCGGGCCCACTCGTAGAACCCCGACACCGGCACCGCACAGCGGCGGCGCTCGAACGGCTCGCGAAAGGCGCGGCTTTTTTCCACGGTCTCGGACTTGGCATTGAACATACTGTACTTCGTGGTGGCCTCCGGCGCCCAGTACGGGGTGAGCCACCAGCGCATGGGCGCGAGCTCCGGCTCCCCCGCCGCCCCGGTGCGCAGCACCACGATGGTCTCGGTGGGCGCGGCATTGTGATTGTCCGGCCCGGGATGACGGAGCTGCACCACCTCCAGCAGCAACTGCGAGAGCGGGTGGGCGTCGACGTTGAAGCGCCCGCACATGCCGCTCAGCTCTCGAGGATCTCGACCACGTCGTTCATTTCCTCGTCGCTGAGCCGCCAGCACCGCGCCGCGGCCGCGTTGGCCGCCACCTGCGCGGGCGACGTGGCGCCGGCGATGACACTCGTCACCACGTCCTGAGAGAGCAGCCACGAGAAGGCCAGCTCCAGCAGGGTGTGGTCGTGGCCGCCGGCGAACGCCTCCAGCGCCTCGACGCGGTCGAAGTTCTCGGGCCGCATCACCCGCTGCGCCAGCGCCTCGGCGCGGGCCAGGCGGCTGTCTTCCGGGGGCGCGGCGTCGCGCCGGTACTTGCCCGTGAGCAGGCCGCTGGCAAGCGGAAAATACGGCAGCATGCCGAGGCCGAAGTGGCGGCAGGCCGGCAGCACCTCGTGGCGCACCCCGCGCTCGAGCAGGCTGTAATGGTTCTGCGCGGTCACGAACGGCGTGTAGCCCCGGCTGCGAGCGATCCAGTCGGCATCGGCGATGTGCCAGCCGGCGAAGTTGGAATGCCCGAGGTAACGAACCTTCCCCTCGCGCACCAAATCGTCGAGCACGCTCAGGGTTTCCTCCAGCGGCGTGGCGGGGTCCGGGGTGTGGATCTGGTAGAGGTCGATGTAGTCGGTGCCCAGGCGGGCGAGGCTCGCCTCCACCGCGCGGCGCACGTAGCGCCGGGAGCCGCCCCGGTCGAGGCGGCCATCGCCGGTGGCCATGCCGAACTTGGTGGCGATGACCACCCGGTCGCGGCGGTCCCCCAGCGCCGCGCCGAGCAGCGTTTCCGAGCGCTGGCCGCCGTAGACGTCGGCGGTGTCGAAGAAGTTGATGCCTTCTTCCAGGGCGGCGTCCACCACCGCCCGGGTGGCGGCGGCGTCCATGCGGCCGCCGAAATTGTTGCAGCCGATGCCCACCTCCGAGACGTAGAGACCGGATCTGCCGAGCCGACGCTGCTCCATGGCCGCCTCCTGGATTCGGGAATCGATGGATGGTAACCGTTTGCGTTTGCCCGTGCATTCGAGTACGAAGGCGCCTCTCAGCAAGAGACCGAGGGCCGCACCATGACCCGTCCCCCGATCGCGGAGCGCATTCCCTACAGCTACACCCGCCACGGCATCACCGTGGAGGACCCCTACGCCTGGCTGAAGGATCCGGGGTATCCGAACGTCACCGACCCGCGGATTCTCGACTATCTGCGCGCCGAGAACGCCTACTTCGAGGCCCGCATGGCGCCCTACAAATCGCTGGTGGAAACCCTGTTCGAGGAACTGAAGGCCCGCCAGCCCCAGGAGGACGCGGGCGTGCCCTACCGCAAGGACGGCTACTGGTATCAGTGGCGCTTCGAGCACGGCGCCCAGTACCGGATCTGGCTGCGCGCGCCGGTGGACGACACCAACGCCGATGCGGCCGCGCGCCCGCCCGCCGAGGACGACCCGGCCTGGCAGGTGATCCTCGACGAGCCCAGGCTCGCGGAAGCGCACGACTACTTCGTCCTCGGCGGGCTCTCGGTGAGCCCGAACGGGCGTTATCTCGCCTGGAGCGCCGACATCAACGGCTCGGAACGCTTCACCCTGCACGTGAAGGATCTCACCACCGGCACGCTGCTCGACGAGCCCATCCCCGACACCCTGGGCTCGCCGGAGTGGGCCGCGGACAGCGAGCGTTTTCTCTACGTCCTGGTGAACGAGCAGTGGCGCCCGTACCAGGTTCGGCTACACCACCTGGGCACGCCCCGCCACGACGACCCGGTGGTGTACGAAGAGACGGACGAGGCGTTCTTCGTCGGCATCGACAAGACCAGCTCCGAGGCATACCTGCTGATCAGCACCGGCGACCACGTCACCAGCGAGGTGCGCTGGCTGCCCGCCGACGCCCCCGACGCCGAGCCGCGGCTGTTCGCGCCCCGGCGGGCGCACCACGAGTACTCGGTGGATCACGGCGACGGGCACTTCTACTTCCTCAGCAACGCCGCTCACAAGAACTTCGCCCTGCTGCGGGCCCCGGAGCAGCGTTTCGACGAGGCGCACTGGGAGCCCCTCGTCAGCGGCTCGGACGCGCAGTACCTGACCTGGTTCGCGCGCTTTCGCGGCCGCGTGCTGCTGGGCGTGCGTATCGACGGGCTGGATCAGGTGCGGGTGATGGAGGATGCCGGCGACGACTACCTGCTGGAATTTCCTGAGACGGCCCACGCGGTGGCCCCAGGCGCCAATCCCGAGTACGACACCCCAACGTTCCGGCTGCAGTACGAATCCATGATCACTCCGGAGACGGTGTTCGACTTCCACTTCGACGACCGGCGCTTCGAGACGCTGAAGGAACGGGTGGTGCCCACCGGCTACGACCGCAGCCGCTTCGCCACCGAGCGGCTGACGGCGCCGGCCCGGGACGGCGCCCGGGTGCCGGTGAGCCTCGTCTACCGCAGGGACACGCCGCTCGACGGCTCCGCTCCGCTCTACCTCACAGGCTACGGCGCCTACGGCATGGCGATCATGCCCGGGTTCTCGAGCAACCGCCTGTCGCTGCTCGAGCGCGGCTTCGTCTTCGCCATCGCCCACATCCGCGGCGGCGACGACCTGGGCTACGCCTGGTACGAGGACGGCAAGCTCGACAAGCGCACCAACACCTTCAACGACTTCGTCGACTGCGCCCGGTTTCTGGTGGAACAGGGCTACACCCGCGCAGGGCGCATCGCCATCGCCGGCGGCAGCGCCGGCGGCGAGCTCATGGGCGCGGCGGTGAATCAGGCGCCGGAGCTGTGGGGCGCGGTGGCGGCGCACGTGCCCTTCGTGGACGTGCTCAACACCATGCAGGACACGACGTTGCCGCTCACCCCGATCGAGTGGCCGGAGTGGGGCAACCCCATCGAGGACAAGGCCGCGTTCGAGACCATCCGCGCGTACGCACCGTACGAGCAGCTCGCGCCCGGCGCGTACCCGCCCATGCTGCTCACCGCCGGGCTCAACGACCCGCGGGTCACCTACTGGGAGCCCGCCAAGTACGTGGCCAAGCTGCGCACACTGAAGACCGACGACAACTGGCTGCTGCTCAAGACCAACATGGACGCCGGGCACAGCGGACAGTCCGGGCGCTTCGAGAGCCTGCGCGAGCTGGCGGAGGAATTCGCGTTCATCCTGGCGAGCCTGGGTCTAGTGGAGGCGGAATGAACACAGCAGCCGACTTGCAGAACAAACGCGTCGCCATCATCGGCGGCAGCTCGGGCATCGGCTTCGCCGTCGCCCGCCGCTGCCTGGCGCACGGTGCCCGGGTGCACATCGGCTCCCGGGATGCGGGCAAGGTGGAAGCAGCCACGACCCGGCTCGGCGCCAACGCCTCCGGCTCGATCGTCGACGTCCGCGACGAGGAATCCGTCAGCGCGTACTTCGAGCAGGCCGGCGAGCTCGACCATCTCGTCTACACCGCCGGCGACTGGGACACCATCCGCACCGCCAACCCGATCGCGAACCTCGACCTCGACGTGGCGAGCAGCGTGTTCGGCGTTCGCTTCTGGGGCGTGCTCCTGGCCGTCAAGCACGCGTTGCCGCACCTCTCCGATGGTGGCTCGATCACCCTGACCAACGGCATGGTCGCCCACCGGCCGCGCAAGGGCGCGGTGCTGAACACGGCCATGGCGGGAGCACTGGAGCACCTGACCCGGTCCCTGGCGGTGGACCTCGCGCCGGTGCGGGTCAATGCCGTCTGCCCCGGCATGGTGCTCACCGAAGTGTGGGACAGTGTTCCCGCGGATGAGCGCGATGAACGCATTCGCCAGATGACCGAACGCCAGCCGCTCGCGCGGGCGGCGAATCCGGCGGAGGTGGCCGAGGCGTATCTGTACTCGATGCGGGGGACGTATACGACGGGGCAGGTGTTCGTGGTGGATGGGGGGATGGCGCTGGTCTGATGCTAGTTAACCCGCGCACCTGCGACTCGATTGCGCTAACAGAATGAGCCGACTACGCTGCACCTCATAAAAATCTTCAGGGGGAGGTTTGGGGATGAAGTCGATCGTTCTGATTTTCATTTCGCTTGTCATAGCAACTGGGTGTGCCACTACCCGCGGAATAGTCGACCTCAGTGGGCCAGATCGTGCTAAGCCAGCGAATTCCACTGCCACCAACGGCACCAGCATTTACGTAGCGAAGATTGAAGATAACCGGGTCTTCGAGTTGGAGCCGAACCGCCCGTCAATCCCCTCTCTCAAGGATGGGCAGATAACGAATGTCGAAATCACCTCGAGAGCGATCGCTCGAAAACGCAACTCCTACGGGATGGCGATGGGAGACGTTTTGTTGCCGGAAGGAAGGACGGTCTCGGACGTCGTGCGGGAAAATCTGGTGGCCGTACTGACCGACCAAGGTTATCGCGTCGTTGAATCGCCCACGCCTGATGCGCTTCCTCTGGAGGTTTCCATCAGGAAATTCTGGTCCTGGTTCACCCCCGGCTTCTGGGCGGCCAAGATTGAATTCACTGCAGAGCTGGCTCTTTCGGGGCCACTTTCAGGGCTGGACGGTGAACAGGCGGTCGTAGAAGGCTACGCCCACCAGAGACACCAGGGTACCACGAATGGCGCATGGCTGCAGACGATGGAGGTCGGCCTGCAGGATCTTCGAAATAACCTGAGTGACACACTCGAGCGCAGCGAAGGCCAGGGAGCCCGGTACTCTTTTTCTTTTTAGCCTAGAACGATAATGCGCGCCTGAGACTAGGGTGGGTGGTGCAGGAATGGGTGAATAAGTTCGGGAGGAGACGATTCCGCGGAATCGCCGGACAGCCGCTCCCGGAGCCATGTTGCATATGTCCTTGTGCCAGGCGTTAACCGCGCCGGCAGCGAAGCGTCTTCAGTGTTGAACGCTTTCGGCCCGGACTGAACATCGAGCCATGAGCGATCTCGCTCACCCTAACGCCTCGCAATCGCGCAACTTGGTCGATCAGTGCGTACATGAGCAGATCCACCGGTGCTTCCAGTTTCACTCAATACGTCACAGCGGTTCAGCTTCCTAGGCTGACACGCCGACCGCTCGTGCCACAGACTGTGTGAAAACTGCGGTATAATCAGCCATCTCAGAGCGGGGGGTTCGGAT
>JBMCWS010000093.1:0-10777 GCA_048621375.1 Pseudomonadota bacterium
GGCTGGCACCGGAGAACACGCTGGCGAGCTTCCGGTACGCCTACCAGTGCGGCGTCAGTGCCGTAGAGCTGGACGTCCACGAAGTGGACGGCGAGCTGGTGGTGATCCACGACCACACGCTGGACCGTACCACCAACGGCTCTGGCCGGATCTCGGGCTACTGTCTCAAACGCCTGCGCACTCTGGATGCCGGAGCGGGTTCGCGGATTCCCCTGCTCGCCGAGGTGGTGGCCGAGCTGCCCGGCGATATCGGGTTGAACATCGAGCTGAAAGGCCGCGGCACCGCCGCGCCCACGGCTTCGTTTCTCGCAGCCCGGCAGCCGCTGGACGTGCTGGTGTCTTCGTTCGACCTCGACGAGCTGACCACGTTCCGGCGTCTGGCGCCGAACGTCCGGGTGGCACCCCTGTTCCAGCGCTGGCGGGGGCAAGGTTGGGGCTCGGCGGCCCGCCTTCACGCCTGGGCAATCAACCTGTCGAGCCGCACCGCCACCCCCCGCATCCTGCAGCAGGCGGCGCGTCGCGGCTACCGGGTCTTCGTCTATACCATCAACGACGCCGCCGAGGCCCGCCGCCTGGTGACCCAGGGCGCCACCGGCATCTTCACCGACTACCCCGACCGCATCGTTCCCGCGGTCCGAACGCTCGCTGTTCGGAGCTGAGGGCTCATCACCGCTGCGAACCCGCGGCGTCGTCCAGGCGGTGCAGCTCCCGCTGCAGCTCGTAGCGCCCGGAGGTGACGTGACGCTCCATGCGCCGCAGGCGCAGCTCCGCTTCGTTGAGACTCGCCCCTACGTCCCGCAGGCGATAGCGCGGCGCCTGACCCCGGTGCAGCTCGGGTGCGGGATCCAGCGGCGCGCCCGCCCCGTCGTCCTCGACCCCGCCCGCGGCGCCCTGCTTCGGCGGCTTGTCCATCACCAGGAACAGGATCCAGTACGCGGAGAACACGATGATCGGATAGAACAGCAGCCCGGTTACGGCGAGACAGCGAACCACCCACGGCTCCACGTCGTAGTAGCGGGCTATCCCGGCGCAGACGCCGGCGATTTTCTGACGCGCCGGATCCCGGTACAGGCGCCGGGACCGCCATCGCGGACCTTCTCGCCCGCGGCGGCGCTGGTACCCATTCGCGGGCACGGTAGCGCCCGGCCCGGCATCCGCACCGCGCGGGCCCACGCTCTCCCGTCGCCGCTGCTCGAGCTCGCGTCGCAGTCGCCGGGTCGTTTCGTCGATGAAGCCCGCAGCACGATCCGAGCACTGCTCCCCCGCCACCTGCACCAGATCCTCGACCGCGCGCTCGAGTCGGGCGACGGCGGCGCGGAAATCGCCGCTGCCATTCCCCGGGCACGAGTCAGGGGGGCGTCGCTGGCTACTCATGGCTGTATTCCCTGCCCATGCGGTTGCGCCATCCAGGAGTCTCACTATCGAGAATCGACTCCAGCGTGTCGATGCGCTCGATCATGCGCTCGGCCTGCGCCGCGAGCTCTTCGAGCTCGAGTCGCTCGTCGTCCGACAGCGAGCTCCGGGCCTGTTGTTTGCTGCGATAGTGCATGAATATCCACACGGGCGCGACGAAGCACACGAAGATGATCGTGGGCACGAATAAGAACGCAAACACTCCGTCTTCCATGATCGCTCCTAATCGTTCACGGACGAGCGGCCAGCGGCCTCATGCCCCTCCATCCTGGCCTTGAGCGCCGCGAGTTCCTCGTCGAGCTGCTCGCTCGCTTCCAGCTCCTCGATCTCTTCAGCCAGGGTCTTCTGCCCCATGTCGTACGACTCCACCTGACCCTCCAGGTCGTCCATCTTACGCTCGTAGGCCTCGAAGCGTTGCATGGCGTCGTCGATGTTGTGATCGGCCAGCCGCTGCCGGGCACCGAGGCGCGAACGGGCCGCTTTGCCCCGCAGCACGATGGCGCTCTGGCGTGCCTTGGCGTCCTTGATCTTTGCCTGCAGCGCGGCGATGTCGCTGTCGAGCTTGGTCAGGGTGTCATCGAGGATCTCCAGGTCGCGATTCACCGACTCGATCGCCTCGGTGGCCTTGTTGCGCTCCACCAGCGCCCCCTTGGCCAGATCGTCCCGGCCCCGGGTGACCGCGATCTCGGCCTTGCGCTCCCATTCCCGGGCCTCGTTGTGCAACCAGTCCTGGCGCCGCAGCAGCTCCTTGCGATCGGCGATGGCGCGCGCGGACGTGCTGCGCACCTCCACCAGCGCCTCCTCCATCTCCTGAATGATCAGACGGACCATCTTCTCGGGATCTTCCGCCTTGTCGAGGATGGCGTTGATGTTGGAATTGATGATGTCCGTAATGCGGGAAAAGATACTCATCGTTCGTCTGCCTCCGTTGGCTCGAGGTCACCCCCGTTCACCCCGCGACGCCGTGATGCTCAGGCGCGACGGCAGCCCTGCCTTTCAGAAACCGTGCCAGCTGGAAAGTGACTCTAAACTATTGTTTTATCTTGTTTTTTAGAATCCGTCCTCCAGCAGGTCCCAGGCGGCGTGGCATCCCTCACCAACTGTTGGCAGAATCCACTCATGACAAACGAGCAGGAACGCCTGCTGGGGGAATCCCCCACCACACTCCGGGTTCTCGAGGAGGTTTCGCGCGCGGCGCCGCTCGACAAGCCCGTTCTGATCGTGGGCGAGCGGGGCACCGGCAAGGAGCTCATAGCCGCGCGACTGCATTTTCTCTCGGACCGCTGGGACGGTCCGTTCCTGAAGCTCAACTGCGCCGCCATCAGCGATACACTGTTGGAGACGGAATTGTTCGGCCACGAGGCAGGCGCATTCACCGGCGCTACCCGCACCCATCGGGGTCGCTTCGAACGCGCCGACGGCGGCACGTTGTTCCTCGACGAGCTGTCGAACACATCGTCGCTGGTGCAGGAGAAGCTCCTCCGGGTGATCGAGTACGGGGAGTATGAGCGCGTCGGCGGCAGCCGGACCCTCACCTGCGATGTGCGCCTGGTTGCGGCCACCAACGAAGACCTGCCGACGCTGGCGCAGGCCGGCAGATTCCGCTTCGACCTCCTCGACCGGCTGGCCTTCGACGTGCTCACGCTGCCACCGCTGCGCGAACGGGAAGAGGACATTCTCATTCTCGCCGAGCACTTCGCCATCAACATGACCAGGGAGCTCGGCCGCGAATTGTTCCCGGGCTTCACCCAAACGGCCCGGGAGGCGCTGCGTCGCTACCCCTGGCCCGGCAACGTCCGCGAGCTGAAAAACGTGGTCGAACGCTGCCTCTACCGCACGCCGGCCGGCGAAGAGGTGGACGAGATCGTCTTCGACCCGTTCGAGTCGCCGTTCCGGCCCCGGACGGCCATGAGCGACGGCGCCGCGGGCGGCGCGTCCGCGCGCCCCAACGATGCCGTCAGCCTTCCCGTGAATCTGAAACAGGCCGTGCAGGCGTTCGAGACCGAGTTGATCGAGCGGGCGCTCGAGAGCGGCCGCCACAACCAGCGCCGGGCGGCGGAACTGCTCGGGCTGACCTACGACCAGCTCCGCGGCTACCTGAAGAAATACCAGCTCCTGAAAAAGTAACCGCCTCCGCGCTCGCGGCCGCGGCCGCGGCCGCAGCGATTGCCAGCCTCGATGACAGCCACGTACTTTGTGCGGCTCATTGATCCGTTTGAGGAGTGTTCGATGCGCGTCATCCAACTCGAGAAGAACTTCGGTCTCGGCCACCTCGCCCTGGCCGAGCGCGACGTCCCGGCGCCGGGCCCGGGACAGGTGCTCGTGCGCATGCACGCCGCCTCTCTGAATTACCGCGACCTGGCGACGGTCACCATGGGGGAGAATCAGCCGCCCCTGATTCCCTGCTCGGACGGCTGCGGGACGATCGAGGCGGTGGGTGACGGCGTGCGCCGGGTCGCCACCGGAGACCGGATCGCCCCGCTGTTCTTCCAGGGCTGGTTCTCGGGCCCGCCCAAACCGGCCTTGCTCGCCAGCGCGCTGGGGGGGCCCATCGACGGCACCCTGGCCGAGTACATGCTCCTCTCCGAGGAAGGGGTCTCGAAGGTACCGGAGCACCTGACGAACGCGCAGGTGGCCACCCTTCCCTGCGCCGGCCTCACCGCCTGGCGGGCACTGGCCGAGGAGGGATCGCTCAAGGCCGGCGACGTGGTGGTGGTTCAGGGTACCGGCGGGGTGTCGATCTTCGCCCTGCAGTTCGCCAAGGCCCAGGGCGCCGAGGTGATCGTCACGTCCTCGTCCGACGAAAAGCTGGAACGCGCGGCCGCTCTGGGCGCCGATCACCGGATCAACTACCGCGCCACACCGGAATGGTCGGACCGGGTCCAGGAGATCACCGCCGGCCGGGGCGCCGACCACGTCATCGAGGTGGGCGGGGCCAACACGTTCGCGCAGTCATTGAGAGCCGTGCGCCTCGGCGGGCAGATCAGCCTGATCGGTGTGCTTTCCGGATTCAGCGGCGAAATCTCGATTCCGGAGATGTTCCGAACCAACGCGCGCATCCAGGGCATCACCGTGGGCAACCGCGACCACTTCGAGGCCATGTGCCGCGCCATCGAGAGCAACCGTCTCGAGCCGGTGGTGGACCGTTCCTTCGAGCTCGCGAAGACGCGCGAGGCGTTTGAGCTCATGCAGGCGGGCGGCCACTTCGGGAAGATCGTGGTGGAGGTGTAAGCGCGGCGCCCGGAATAGCGCTAGGCGGCGGCGTTGTCAACTCGTTGGTATCCGCGAGGTCGATGACCGGATACGGCCGGTGAGCTTCGTGCGGTATGACTTAGGATTCTTCGACCAGGAGGTCGGGCGGGTCGAGCCCGCCCCAATCCATTCGCCCCGGAGCAGGTGTCAACCATGTCTCCGGAATAAGGTGTGAACCATGTGATCGGCATGCACCCCTTGTTTTGTGGCGGAGAGGGAGTCCCCATCTACGGCGCTCGCCATGACCCAGATTGAGACAGACTGAAACGGTCTGAATAAGCGTTTGGCCTGCGTTTTCCGGGCTTTTAGCCACGCTCCCCGTATCTCAACCTGTTTCAATGCGCCTCGCTTTGTGCCCTGTTGTATGGTATTATTAGGTAGGTAGATTGGAAGACGCCAATCAATGCTTACCCTAATCGCAATTCTGTATTGCCTGCCGACTCTCGCGGCGCTGGTGCGGGGCACCCGTGGCTTTTATTCGCTTTGGCTGCTGAACCTGCTGACCGGCTGGACCGGCATCGGCTGGCTCGCGTGCCTCGCGTGGGGACTGGCTGCACCCCGGGTGCGCACCCCGGCGGAGGGCTGCTGATGGCGCGAGGAAGAAAGCCGAGCAAGCCGCTGACCGCCAGCCGGGTGAAGGCGCTCACCGCGCCGGGCAACTACGCCGACGGCGGCGGGCTATATCTACAAATCACGACCGACGAGACCGGCGAGCACACGCGGAAAAGCTGGCTGTTTCGCTACAGCAGACCGGGCGACGGCAAACGCTGTTGGATGGGGCTCGGTCCCGCCGACGAGGTATCGCTGGCGGATGCGCGGCGCGAAGTGGCCGAGCTACGGACCCGGGTGCGGGCCGGGCACGATCCCGTGGCGGAGCGCCAGCAACGTCGGCGCGAGGCGGCGGAAGCTGTAGCGAAGCGGGTGACGTTTCGCGTGGCGGCTGGCAGGTACATCGAGGCGCACGCGCCGGAATGGAAGAACGCGAAGCACCAGCAGCAATGGCGAAACACCCTGCGCGACTATGCTTTTCCGGTCATCGGCGGCCGGCTGGTGGGCGAGCTGGACGCGGCCGACGTGTTGAAGGTGCTCGAACCCCGCTGGCTCGACCGCCACGAAACCATGAGGCGGGTGCGAGCGCGGATCGAGCGGGTGCTGGCCTGGTGCATGGTCCACGGCTATCGCGACGCCAGCGCCGGCAATCCCGCCGCGCTCGAAACGCAACGCGAGCTGCTGCCGAAGCTGACGAAAACCAGCGAGCACCGGAAGGTGCGGCACCATCCCGCGATCCCCTACCGCGAGCTGCCCGAATTCATGGCGCGGCTGCGCGAGCGTAAAGGCATGGCTGCGCGGGCGCTGGAGTTCTTGACCCTGACCGCCACCCGAACGAGCGAGGTACGCGGCGCGACGTGGGGTGAAATCGACCTGACGGCGGGACTATGGCGCATCCCCGCGAGCAGGATGAAGGCGGGTGTGGCGCACACCGTGCCGCTATCTGACGCCGCAACTAAGGTGCTGGAAGCGATCCGCCCCGAGCGGGTGCGCGACGATGATCCGGTATTCATCGCGCCTCGCGGCGGGCAGTTGTCGAACATGGCAATGCTCCAGTCGATGCGGAAGATGGGAAGCGACAAGACGCCGCACGGGATGCGAAGCGCCTTCCGAACGTGGTGCGCCGAGCGCCGGCCGGACGTGCCCGATGCCGTCGCGGAAGCGTGCCTCGCCCACACCGTGAAAGACGACGTGGTGAAAGCCTACCGGAGAACTCGGTTCGACCGGCTCCGCCTCGAACTGTTCGACACTTGGGCGCAGTTTCTCGACGGCGACGCCGCCCATCCGGGTGAGAGCGTTGAGCCCGAGCCCGCCGCGAACGTCCAGGTGTTACGCCCCCGCAGGTAAGCGTTCGCTAACCTTTCCTACCTTCGGGGTACGGATACCGTACCCCTAAATGCCTGATTTACTGAGACTTTTTTCCTGGCGAGGCTGACCGAAAACGTCGGTTAATCCTGCCCGTTCGGAGTGAAAGCGCGGAAAGGAATCCGATGGAAGCAGCAACAGCAACGGAAGAAAGGCTCGTTGGCGAAAAAGGCCGACACGAAATTACCGGAATCAGCCGCACGACATGGTGGAGGCTCGAACGCGAGGGGACTGTGCCGCAACCTGTGCGAGTCGGACCCGGCCAAATCCGTAAATGGCTCGTCTCCGAGCTGTGCGCATGGATTCGCGAGCAAGCGGCTGAACGGGATCGTCAGCGACAGAAGCCGAAGAAGAATAAGCGCCGGCAGCGGAGCGGCGGTAAAAGATGAGCCGCCGCACACCGCCGGGCGATGGCGGTGCGGGCGGGCCATCGGATATCAGCGAAAACGGTAGCGCCACCGCGCCAAAACCGCAACCTGAGAACGTCCCCGCCGAGCTGCGTGGCGGTGGCTGGTGCATCGTTCGCTGGCCGGATAAGAGCCCGCGCAGCCCGCGCACCCGCCGCCGCATATCCACGACCACCCGGCGCGGCTGGGCCACCTTCAACGTCGCGTGCGCGGCGCTGAAGCCCGGCGACGCGTTGGGTCGGCGGCTCGATCCTGGCGACGACGTGATCGTGATTGATTTGGACCGGGTGCGCGATCCCGCGAGCGGCGAGCTGACGGACGAGGCGCGAGCGATTCTCGACCGCTTCCCCAACTGCTTCACCGAGATGTCGCCATCCGGCCGAGGGCTCCACGTCTGGACGTGCAGCAGCGAGGCGCAGGACGTAAACACGCCCCGGGTGCAGGTATTCACCGGCGAGAGCAGCCGTTTTTGCACGCTGACCGGCGACACCCTGCCGGACCGCGATCAGCTCACGTCAGCCGCACCCGAGGCGATCCGTTGGCTCATGCAGACCTACCCGCCGAGCGCGGACAGCGACGACGGCGACGACGAAATGCCGGCGCTGCTCGATCAGTGGGAGTTAGACGATCTGCCCGAGCTGGACCCCGAAGATCAGGCGACCCTCGACGGCAACTTCCCGGCCGGCGCTGACCGCTCGCGGCTGGTGAGCCGGGTGGCGCACCGGCTCGCCGCCGCCGGGCTCGGCGCGGCGCAGCTGCTGAGCCGCCTGTGGTGGAGCGACGGGCCGAGGGACGTGGCGCTCGATCACCGCCGACGCGACGACGACCGGGCGCTGGCGTATCTGTGGCGGCACCATGCGCGGCCGGCGGTGCGCGGCGCAGTGGACGCCACTGAGGGATTCGATGAAGTGCAGGATCAGCAGGATCAGGATGACGACGACGACACCTCAACCGATCCGCTGAGCTGGACGCGGAGATTCAAGATGTCGAAAACGGAAGCCGACAAGCTAGCGAGCCCGAGCTATGTCGAGGATGGACTAATCGTGCAGGGGCACGTCATCGCTGTGGCGGGTGCGCCGAATTCGGGCAAAACCACCATATTCTTCGACTTGGCGGGCCGATGGGCGGCGGTTGGCTATCACGTCCTCTATGTCAACGCCGACACGTCGGCAGCGGACGCCAAGCAAATGGTTTACGCCGCTGAGCGCGAGGGCTTCGATCTGCTGCTGCCCGACATGAAGGTCGGGCAATCGATGGCGAACGTCGTCGCCCAGCTGGAGCGAATGGTGCAGCGAGAGGGCGACTTCAGCGGCACCGTGATGATCTTCGACACCCTGAAGAAGATGACGGACGTCATAAGCAAGCAAATGTCGAAGGAGTTGTACCGCACGCTCCGCGCCCTTTCCGCTCGGGGCATGACCATCATCCTGCTATGCCACACGAACAAGTATCTCGGTGCCGACGGCAAGCCGATCTACGAGGGAACCGGCGACCTGCGTAGCGATGTGGACGAGCTGATTTATCTGATCCCCCAAAAGCACGGCGACGGTTCGCTGACCGTGAGCGCTGAGCCCGACAAGGTGCGGGCCGTGATCCGGCCGACCACTTTCGAGATCAGCAGCGAGCGCGACGTGCGTATCGCCGACGACTTCGTGGACGTGGCGGCGCAGATTCAGGCGCGGGTGCAAAGGGAGAAGGATGAGCCGGTGATCGAGACCATCACCGAAGCGATCCAATGCGGTAGGACCAAGCAAAGCGAGATCACCACCCACTGTAAAGAGTACGGAAACGGGCGGCGAACGGTCCTAGGCGTGCTGAGGCGCTACACCGGCAAGCTGTGGCACGCGGAAAAGATACTTGCGCATAACGCAACCACCTACGAGCTGTTGTCTGATCGCGAGGGCGGGGGGGTGAACAAGTGAAAAGTGTGCTAGGTGGGACAAGTGGCACAAGTGCCCGCGATCAGCGCCGCGCACGACTAATTGTTGCCACGTCCCAGCGTCTGCACCCGGCTGGAGCCCGCGTCATACGGGACTTGTGCCACTTATCCCACTTGTACGCTTATCCCGCTTTACCCACTTATCACTTGTTCCCACCCCCCGTTTATCACCCCCGGAGCGGGTGCAAATCGGACTGGCTGCGAACCCGGCCGATTCACGATTCACGATCCGCGACCCGGCGCGAGCGGCGAGCCCGGAGAGCCGGGGAGCCGCCGGATCGCCCACCGACGACTGTGCGCCGGCTCACTGCCCGCGACCCGCTGCCCTCGCCCGGCCCTGGCCCCCACCCCACTACTACCCTACCGGGCGGGTTGGAGATCGGGCTTAGACGATCAAATAGGAGAGATTTTAAAATGACTGATGAGAGAGACGAGGTGCGCGTCCCGCTGCCGCCGAGCGACGCGCTTTGCGAGACATGCCTTCGCACTGACGACTTCACCGCGCGACTCCCGGGCGGCGGGATCATCACCTACTGCCGCCATTCGGGATTCGGCGCAGTGTGGGAACCGGCCAGCGGCCGATGGATGCTGACCGGGCCGTTCGCGGGTGTGGATGCGTGGACACAGTACGTGACCACGCAGACCATGCTGCTGGCCGGCGCCGGCGCCACCGCCGGCGGCGGCGGGCCGCTCCACTGATGCTCACCCTGCCGTGCCAGCACTGCGGCGCGTGGTTCGCGGCGCGGCGAGCCTCGCGCCTGTACTGCGGCACCGCGTGCCGCAAGGCGGCGGAGTATCGCCGCCGGCGCTGCCGCGAGTTGGAGCAGCAAGCGGGTGCGCTAACCGAGCGGCTGAGGCGCGACGCTGCGGCCGGCCAACCGGTAGGCGGACTCAAGCGGCGGCTGCTGCGGCTCCACATCGAGATCGAGCAGCTACGGGAGCCGCCAGCTCCCGACCTCCCCGACGATCCCCCCTACTAACTTCCCGACGATTCTCCCAACGCAGCTCCCTAACAAGGTCTTGCACGCGCCTCGCTTCCACCGTCAGACTCCCCCCAAACGATTCTTTACCGAGGGTAAACTGGTTATGGACCTCAACCGACAAATCACGCAGCTTCGCGAGGCGCGCGGCGATGCATTCGCCGAGATGGAGGCGCTGCACCAGACCGCCACCGGCGAGGGCCGCGACCTTAACGACGCCGAGAACAAGCGATTCAACGACCTTCAGGCCGAGGTGCGCCGGCTCGATGCCGCGCAAGCCCGCGTGACGGCGCTGCTCGATAACGGCGGTCATCCTCGCCCCACCCATGTGGGTGACGGCGGCGATCCCGGCGAAGCTCGCGAGCACGCGGAGCTGATCCGCCGCTGCCGGTTGATCGACGCCATCCGCGTCCAGCTAGACGACCAGAGCGTAGACGCGGGTCCGCTTCGAGAGTATCAGGCGGTGGTGCAGCGGCGCGATTCAGGCCGACAGATTCGCGGCATGGTGGTGCCCGTACTGGAGCGCCGCGCCATTCTGGCTAGCGGCAGCGGCGGCTCGCTGATCGAAGAAACGCTGCGCGACGATCAGTTCATCACCCCGCTGCGGGACCGCACCGTCACCGGCCGGGCGGGTGCGACCATTCTCCCCGATTGCGTCGGCGACCAGCTCATCCCGCGCCAAACCGGCGTCGTTAGCACGGGCTGGCGCGGCGAAGGCAGCGACCTGCCGGACAGCGATCCGGCGTTCGATCAACTGGAGCTTCGCCCCAAGCATGTGGGCGCAGTATCCGAATGGTCCCGCAACATGCTGCTCCAAGGCTCACCCGCCGTGGACCGGCTGCTCACCGACGATCTGGTGGCACAGATTGGTA
>JBMCWS010000094.1:0-10474 GCA_048621375.1 Pseudomonadota bacterium
CTTGGCGTAACGCCGGAACCGGCGGTGATACCGAGTTTTTACACAGCCTGTGGCAAAGGGGGCCAACCTCAGGCAATCCTCTGGGGCAACGCCTCGTAGAAGTCCCATTCGGCGGCTGCTAGGTTTACCGCTGATGGTAGCCACGGCTGGCTGTAGATGAGCACCTCACGGATTCGGAGTTTCGCCTGGTTACACCAGCGACCGCAGACCGAAAGATACGCGCGCGAGCACGGTTGAGCCTTGCGCACACGGACGGCTCGCCCGCATCAAACGGCTCTGAGGAAGCTGCGCTACGTTGGACGCTTACCCCCCGCCCGCTTGAGATGACGGATACCAGCTTCGGTTTCGATGCAGTTCGGCGCAACAGGGGCACAGCCCAGACGCGTGGCACCACCAAAAAAATGAAAAAACAATGGATTCGCCACCCCTAACACATTGATCCCACGAGCCTTTCCTCCTCCCCATTGCGCGCCCTCAAGCTGCACCCGTTCCCTCGCCTCGATTTTTGGGTATATTGTTCGACCTCACCAGCCGGCGCTGTATGTTCATACAGTGTCATTCTCCTCGGCAGGGCGAAAGCACGACATATACGCCCGGCTGGTGAGGCCACTCCCCCTCCCGGCTCTCGTCCCCTGCAGCCACCGCAACGGCGGGTAGCGCCCA
The DNA here is from genome assembly GCA_048621375.1 of Pseudomonadota bacterium. Taxonomy (GTDB): domain Bacteria; phylum Pseudomonadota; class Gammaproteobacteria; order Pseudomonadales; family Azotimanducaceae; genus UBA7803. The sequence continues at coordinate 664 of JBMCWS010000094.1, forward strand.
CGCGCCGGCTCCGTATAATTCGCGCGCTCGCGCATACGGAAAAGGATTTCAGTGACTTACGACGAGCTCGCCGAGGACGTCGCCCGCACCGGCGACACCTTCCGCACGTACGGTGCCCTGCTCGGCTGCACCATGTTCTTCAGCATCGCCATGGTGATCGATCGCTCCATGGCAGGAGTCACCGCGTCGGCCGCGCTGTGGGCGCTGCTGCTGGCGTTTCAGTACGTGGCTTTCGAGGAGATCCGGCGCCGCGCCGTGGCGCGCCTGCACCGGTCGTTGCTCGCCTGGTTCCGGCGTGGGCCCGGCGCCGGTGGCGCGCGGGTGATCGACACCACGCCCTTGAGCATCAGCTACGAGCATTTCGGCCACCGCAAGCGCGCGGCCATCGCCTTCCTGTGGTCGCGGATCGAGCTCGAGACCGGCCCGCTCGAGCCGGCAGGGGCGAGCCGGGCCTCGTGAGCCTCACTCCGCCGCGGGGACCTCCGGCAACCGCGCCTTCCAGGGAAAGCCGGCGTCCGCCACGGCGATGAACTCCGGGTTCAGGAACGACGCCTTGGCGTTGTAGCGCAACGGCTGCCCGTCCGCGGCCCAGAGCGTTCCGCCGGCCGCCTCGAGCACGGCGTGGGCGGCGGCGATGTCCCATTCCGAGGTGGGGCCGAGCCGCGGATACAGATCCGCGTGCCCCTCGGCGAGAATGCACAGCTTCAGCGAGCTGCCCACGGGGGTTCTGCGCACTTCCGCGAACCGCTCGCCCAGCGCCTCGATGTAACTCTCCAGGCGCTCGCCGCCGTGGCTGCGGCTGGCCACGACCACCACGGGACCGCCCTCCTGCATGGCTCGGCCGTGCAAGCGCTCACTACCCGTGGCACCGTGCTTCTCCGCGACGCCGCGCCCCACGTCGCCGGTGTACACGGTCCCCTGCGCGGGCACCCCCACCACCCCGTAGACGGGTTGCTGGTGCTCGATCAGCGCGATGTTCACCGTGAACTCGCCGTTCTTGTTGATGAACTCCTTGGTGCCGTCCAAGGGGTCGAGCAGCCAGTAACGCGGCCAGCCGCTGCGGGTGGCGTAGTCCGGAGGCTCCGATTCCTCTGAGACCACGGGAATTTCCGGCGTCAGCGCGGCCAGGCCCTCGGTGATGATCCGATGGGCGGCCAGGTCCGCCTTGGTGAGCGGCGACTCGTCGTCCTTGGTCTCGACGTCGAAGTCGCTCTCGTAGATCTCGAGGATGGCGTCCCCGGCCCGGCGGGTCAGGTCGATGAGGGCTTGCTGGTCGGGCTGCATCGTCTTTTCCAGGTCTCAATGAGAGCGGGGACCATAACCGTTGCCGGGCGGCCGCGCCAGGCGGCGCCGGCGTCCCTGGCGGCAGGAGCGGCACGCGGGCTACCCTCCGCGCCCGGAGGAGAATCATGGCGCAAGAACAGCAGGATCACGGGTTCATCGAGAGCTCCCGTAAGCAGTGGTCGTCCGAGCCCGCTTTCGTCGCCTCGATGGCGGCGGCGGCGGTGGGCCTCGGCAACCTCTGGCGGTTCCCGTACATCATGGGGGAGAACGGCGGCGGCGCCTTCGTCGTCGCCTACCTCATCGCCCTGGTGGTGGTGGTCATGCCCATCATGATCCTGGAGGTGGCGGCGGGCCGGCTGTCGAAGGGCAGCGCCGTGGCCACCTACCGGCAGGTGAACCGCTTCGGCACCGCCTACGGCTGGTTCGTGGTGGTGGTGACGATGGTGATCACCAGCTATTACCTGGTGATCACCGGGTGGACGCTGGGCTACGCGGTGGACGCCGTGCGCGGCGAGCTCCGCGTTTTCGACGCGTTCAGCGCGGGCTTCAACTCGCTTTGGTACTTCATCGCCGTGGCGGTGCTCGCCGCCTTGGTGCTCATGCGCGATGTCGAGGCCATCGAGAAGCTCTCGAAGCTCTTGATGCCGGTGCTGGTGGGCGTGGTGATCCTGCTGGTGTACCGCGCCTCGAGTACCCCGGGATGGAGCGATGCCGCCGCGTTCTTCTTCCGCGTGGATTTCTCGCGCCTGCTCGACGGCAACCTCTGGGGATTCGCCTTCGGCCAGGCGTTCTACACCCTGGCCATCGGCCAGGGCTATCTGGTCACCTACGGCAGCTTCATTCCCCGCAAGACCCACGTGCCCCGCGCCTGCATCACCGTCGCCGTGGTAGAGACGAGCGTCGCCCTGCTGGCCGGCTGGATGATCTTTCCGTTCGTCTTCACCTTCGGCATGGAGCCGGGCCAGGGGCCGGCGCTGGCGTTCGAGACCATGCCCCGGGTGTTCGGGCAGATGAGCGGCGGCGCGCTGCTGGCGGCGCTGTTCTTCTGCCTGTTCTTCGCCGCGGCGTTCAGCTCCTCGCTGGCGGGATTGAAGGTGATGATCGCCGCCGTGGCGGAGGAGTTCCGGCTGCGCAACGGTCACGCGGTGCTCCTGGTGACGGTGGTGATGCTGGTTCTGGGCACGGCCTCGGCGCTCAGCTTCACCCCGCTCGACTGGCGCATCGCCGGCGAGCCGGTGCTGGACGCCGTGGACCGGGTGGCCGGCGGCGACGTCATCATCTTCTCCGGCATCACCGGCGCGGCGCTGCTGTGCTGGTTCATACCGCCCCAGCGCATCCGCACGGTGCTGGGCACCGCCAACCGCTGGTGGGAGTGGCGGATGTACCTGATCGGCCGTTATCTGCCGCTGGCGGTGGTGCTATGGGCGGTGATCACCTACGGCATCAATCAGGCCACGGCCGCCGCCTGACCCGCGCCGGGGCGGCCGCCTCACCCCTCGAGCAGCGGCCGCGCCAGACACAGTGCGGCGATGGCACGGGCCTCGCGGAACGCATCGCCATGGATCAGCTCGTCGAGGCGGGAGAGCGGCCACCGCACCACTTCCGGCGGCTCGGGCTCGTCCGCCGGCAGGCGCGCCGGATAGAGGTCGGTGGCCAGCAGCACGTTGATGGTGAAGCCCATGTGCCCCGGGGCGAGATTCAGTTGCTTCAGGAATCTGACCGAGCGGGCGCCGAAGCCGGCTTCCTCCATGAGCTCGCGATTGGCGGCTTGCTCCAGCGACTCGCCGTCCTCGGCGGCACCTTTCACCAGCGTGAGCTGCACCTCGTGGAACCCGGCGCAGTACTCGCGGATCAGCACCAGCTCGCCGTCGTCGTCGACCGCCACCACCATCACCGCCGGGGTGCCTACCCCGGGCAGGCGCTCGTAGGTGCGCCGGATGCCATTCGCGAACTCGAGATCCAGCTCCTCCACCGCGAAGAACCGGGTCCGGGCCACCTGCCGCACCGCTTTTATTTCGGGAACCCCCACACCGCACCTTTTGTCTATCACCAGACGTTATTATACGCACCACATGCATCGGACCGGCGCCGCGCCCGAACATGATCGACTGGAACACCATCGACACCGTGCTGCTGGACATGGACGGCACGCTGCTCGACCTCGGCTACGACAACACGCTCTGGAACACGCTGCTGCCGGAGCGCTACGGCGCCCATCACGCGCTGCCCGCGGAGACCGCGCGCTCGCGCTTGCTCGAGTACATGCGCCGGCACCAGGGCCGGCTCACCTTCTATTGCCTGGACCACTGGACGGAGTTCACCGGTCTCGACATGGTGGGCCTGCACCGGGAGCTCACGGAGCTGATCCGCTTCCGGCCCAGCGCCGAGCGCTTTCTCGAGACCCTCAACCGGAGCGACAAGCGCGCGCTGCTGGTCACCAACGCCCACCGGGCGAGCCTGTCGGTGAAGAATCTGCACTGCGACGTGGTCTCGCGGCTCGACGCCGACGTCTCCTGCCACGACTACGGCGCCCCCAAGGAGGATCCGGCGTTCTGGTCCGCGCTCATGGCGGAGCACCCGTTCGACCCGGCGCGCACCCTGCTCATCGACGACAACCACAGCGTGCTCGCGGCCGCCGAACGGTTCGGCATCGGCCACCTGCTCACCATCGAGCAGCCGGACTCGGGGCGCCCGCGGCGCGACGGCCTGCACTACCCGTCGTTCAACGACTTCGAGGAGCTGCTGCCCGTTGAGTGAGCCCAAACAGCGCGTCCGCCTCGACCGCTGGCTGTGGGCCGCCCGCTTCTTCAAGACCCGGGCCCGGGCCAAGGCCGCCATCGAGGGCGGCAAGGTTCAGGTCACCGCGCCGGACGCCACCGCGCCGGGCAGCCGCGCGGCGCACAAGCCCAAGGTGAGCAAGGAGGTGGCGCCGGGCGACATGCTGGAGATTCGGCGCGGCTGGAGCGTCGAGGTGGTGGAGGTCACCGGCGTCTCCGAGCAGCGGGGCAGCGCCACCGAGGCCGCCACCCTGTACCGGGAAACCCCGGAGAGCGTCGAGGCGCGGGAAGCGGAGCGGGCCCGGCGGCGCATGGAGCGCGCGGGCCTGCAGGTGCCACCGAAACGCCCGTCGAAACGGAACCGCCGCGAGCTGCAGAAGCTCAAAAGCGCCGGCGGCCCGTCCGCGTTCGACGACACGGAGGATTCATGAGCGACGACGTCATCCACCGGTTCACCTTCGCCGACGCCCCGGTGCGCGGGCAGTGGGTACGGCTCACGGGCACCCTGGCGGAGGCGTTCCGGAACGAGAGCCTTCCCACCCCCGCCCGGCACCTGCACAGCGAGATGCTGGCGGCGGTGGCGCTGATGGCCGACAGCATCAAGTTCGAGGGCGCCGTGGCGCTGCAGTCCCGGGGCGACGGCCCCGTCGGCACCGCGCTGGCGGAATGCCGCGGCCGCAACCGGCTCCGGGGCATGGTGCACTGGGACGCCGACGCCGGCGCGCCCCCGGGGGCGGCAGACGCCGGCGTGCTGGGCAACGAGCCGCGCCTGAAACAACTGCTCGGCCACGGGCAGATGGCCATCACGCTGATTCCCGAGGCGCCGGAAGCGCGCACCTATCAGGGGGTGGTGGGGCTCGCCGACGACAGCCTGGCGCGCAACCTCGAGGAATACTTCGCCAACAGCGAGCAGTTGCCGACCCGGCTGTACATGGCCTTCGCCGAGGACAGCGTCACCGGCATGCTGCTGCAGCGCCTGCCGGCCTCCGGGCGCCCCACCGAGGTGGGCCAGGACCTGCGCGACGAAGCCTGGCGGGAACTGACCATGCTGGCGGACACCCTCACCGGCGAGGAGCTGGGCACGCTGGGGGTGAACGACCTCCTGACCCGGCTGTTCCACGAGCACCTGGTGACCCTGCACCCGGGCCGCGAGCTGGCGTTCTCCTGCACCTGCAGCCGCGAGCGCGCCGAGCGCATGCTCCAGGCGCTCCCCAAGGACGAGATCCTCGAGCTGCTCGAGACCCGCGGGGTGGTGGACGTCACCTGCGAGGTGTGCGGCGCGCGCTATGAGTACGACGAGGTTGACGCGCATCAATTGTACGAGCCAGAAACCCCGAAAATGCATTGACGTCGGAGTACTGAGTACTCAGTACTAAGTACTCAGTACATCCCACGCCAGCCGATGGCTGTTGACTCCAACCCACCTCTGGCATAATCGCGGCCCTCATTGGGAAGAGACACTGGAACACATGGCCGTCGACATCGATACCACCTCCAAGCGCTCCACCTACGAGGACTTGAGCTCCCCGGTGCTGGCGGAGCTCGCCGTGCTACGCGACGAGGCGCAATTGGCCAGCAACGGCGCGCTGGTGGTGCGTACCGGGGCGCGCACGGGCCGCTCGCCCAAGGACCGTTTCATCGTCGACGAGCCGTCCACCCGGGATGCCATCGACTGGGGCGAGATCAACCAGCCCATCGCGCCGGAGGTGTTCGACGCGCTGTGGGACCGGGTGCAGGTGCACCTCGACGACCAGGACACGTTCCTCTCCCACCTGCACGTGGGTGCGGACCCGGAGCACTACCTGCCCATCGAGGTGACCACCGAGTACGCCTGGCACGCCCTGTTCGGCCGCTCGCTGTTCATCACGCCGGATCACTACAACCCGCACAACAAGGAAGCCTGGCAGGTGGTGAACGCCCCGGGCTTCGTCTGCGACCCGGACCGCGACGGCACCAACAGCGACGCCACGGTGATGATCAACTTCGCCAAGCGCCGGGTGCTGCTCGCCGGCATGCGCTACGCCGGGGAAATGAAGAAGTCCATGTTCTCGGTGTTGAACTTCCTGCTGCCCGAGAAGGACGTGCTGCCCATGCACTGCTCCGCCAACATGGGCAGCGATGGCGACGTCACCCTGTTCTTCGGCCTCTCCGGCACCGGCAAGACCACGCTCTCCGCCGATCCGCAGCGGCTGCTGATCGGCGACGACGAGCACGGCTGGGGCAAGGGCACGGTGTTCAACTTCGAGGGCGGCTGCTACGCCAAGTGCATCGACCTGACCCGCGAGAACGAGCCGATGATCTACGACGCCATCGGCTTCGGCGCCATCGTCGAGAACGTGGTGATCGACCCGGACACCCGGGAGCCCGACTACAGCGACTCGAGCCTCACCGAGAACACCCGGGCGTGCTATTCCCGGGACGCCATCGTCACCAAGGTACCGGAGAACCGCGGCGGCGAGCCGAACCGCATCATCTTCCTCACCTGTGACGTGAGCGGGGTGCTGCCCCCGGTGTCGATCCTGTCGAAGGAAGCTGCGGCGTACCACTTCCTGTCCGGCTACACCGCGCAGGTGGGCTCCACCGAGGTGGGCTCCACCGACCCCTACAAGGCCACCTTCTCCACCTGCTTCGGGGCGCCGTTCTTCCCGCGCCCCGCCGGCGTGTACGCCGACCTGCTCATCAAGCGGGTGGAGGACTTCGGCTCCGAGGTCTTCCTGGTGAACACTGGCTGGACCGGCGGCGGCTACGGCGTCGGCAAGCGGTTCGACATTCCCACCACGCGCGCCATCATCACCGCGATTCAGACCGGGGCGCTCGACGGGGTCACCACCGAGCACCTCCCGGGGCTGAATCTGACCATTCCCAAAGGCGTGCCGGGTGTGGACCATCACCTGCTCAACCCGCGCAACACCTGGGACGACAAGGCAGCTTACGACGAGGCGGCGCGCAGCCTGATCGCCAAGTTCACCGAGAACTTCAAGAAGTTCGACGTGGACCAGCGGATCGTCGACGCGGGCCCCTCCGCGGACTTCTGAACGACCCTGGCACCTGGTTCCGGGGGATCGGCCATGGCCGCAGCGGCGACACCGGTGGCGCCGGAGATTCTGCGCACCTTCGAGCGCAACGACGGCGCGCTGCGCGCGTTGCGCCGGGGGATCGAGAAGGAGAGCCTGCGGGTCAATCCCGACGGCACGCTCTCCCACGAGCCGCACCCGCGCTACCTCGGCTCGCCGCTGACGCACCCGAACATCACCACCGACTTCTCCGAGGCTCAGCTCGAGCTGATCACCGACGTCCACGAGTCGCCGGAGGCCGCAGTACGCCAGCTCGAGGACGTGCACCGGTTCGTCTACCGCGGCATCGGCGACGAGCTGCTGTGGACTGCCAGCATGCCGTGCATGCTCGGCCACGACGCCGACATCCCGGTAGGGCGCTACGGCAGCTCGAACATCGCCCGGGCCAAGACCGTGTACCGGCTCGGCCTCGGCAACCGCTACGGGCGGTTGATGCAGACCATCTCGGGCATCCACTACAACTTCTCGGTGCCGGAATCGTTCTGGCCGGTGCTGGCGGCCGCCACCGGCACCGAGCCCGACCCGGAATTCCGCACCCGCAGCTATTTCGCGCTGATCCGCAACTTCCGGCGCTTTTCCTGGCTGCTCCTGTATCTGTTCGGCGCTTCTCCCGCGGTGTGCAAATCCTTCGTCAAGGACCGCCCGCACCCGCTCGAGCCGTTCGACGAGGGTTCCCTGTACCTGCCCCACGCCACCTCGCTGCGGATGGGGCGGCTCGGCTATCAAAGCGACGCGCAGAGCCGGCTCCACATCTCCTACAACAATCTCGACGAGTACGCACGATCCATGCGGCGGGCGCTCACCGAGCCGTATCCGCCGTATCAGGAGATCGGCGTCACCCGCAACGGCGAGTACCTGCAGCTCAACACCGCGCTGTTGCAGATCGAGAACGAGTTCTACGGCACCATCCGCCCCAAGCAGCCCGGGCGCCCCGGAGAGCGGCCGATCCACGCCCTGCAGGAACGCGGGGTGGAATACGTAGAGGTGCGCTGCCTGGATCTGAATCCGTTTTTGCACGTGGGCATCGATGCGGTGGAGATGCGCTTTCTCGACACCTTTCTGCTCTACTGTCTGCTCACCCACAGCCCCGAGGACAGCCCCGAGGAGAGCCGGCTCATGGAAGCGAACCAGCTCCGGGTGGTGGAGCAGGGGCGCCAGCCCGGGCTCGAGTTGCAGCGCAACCACGACACGGTCACCCGCGAGGCCTGGAGCCGGGAAATCCTCGAGGGCTGCCGGCCACTGGCGGAGCTGCTCGACCGCGCCCACGGCGGCACGGAATATCTGCGCGCCTGGGAAGCCCAGCGCCGCAAGGCCGAAGACCCCGATCTCACGCCGTCCGCGCGCATGCTCGAGATCATGGGCGGCCAGGGGATCCCGTTCTTCCGCTTCGCCATGAACCAGTGCATCGCCCACAAGGGGTGGTTCGACGAGCACCCGCTGCTTCCGGAGCAGCTCGCGCGCTACGAGGCCGAGGCCCGGGAATCCCTGGAGGCGCAGGCGCGGCTGGAAGCGGCAGAGAACGAGGACTTCGAGAGCTTCCTCAGCCGCTACCTGGCGGTGGACTGAGCACCGGGTATCCGGCGTGAACTTCCTCGCCCACTGCCTGATCCCCGACCGCGCCGTGGCGGACGCGCACCCGGACCTGCTGGCCGGCGGCTTCCTGGGCGATTTTCTGAAGGGGCCCGTGCCCGACCACCTGCCCCCCGTGCTGGCCACCGGGATCCGGCTGCACCGGCGCATCGATGCCTACAGCAACGAGCATCCGGCCATCCGCCGGAGCTGCGACGCGTTTCCCGCACGGCTGCGGCGCTTCGCACCGATTTTCGTCGACGTGATCGCCGACCACCTGCTGGCCCGCCACTGGCACCGGTTTCATCCGGCGCCGCTTCCCGAGTTCTCCCGCGGCGCCTACGCGGCCATCGGCCGCCACGTCCCGCGGCTCCCCGAGAGTGGCCGGCGCTTCTTCACCCTGATGACCGAACGCGACCTGCTGACCCGCTACCGGGAGCCGCAGACCCTGCACCGCAGCCTCGCCTCGGTGGCCCGGCGGCTGCGCCGCCCGGGGCTCGAGGACGGGCTCGAGGAGATCGTCGCTGCGCGGCTGCCGAGGCTGGAGGCGGACTTCCTGGTGTACTTTCCGGATCTGGTGCACCACGCGGCCCACTGGCTGGCCGCGCGCGAGGCCGGTGGCGCTCAGCGCTGAACCACGAAATTGGTGAACAGCACGTCCTCGATGCAGGGCGCGCCTTCCTCGGCTTCGAGCAGGCTCCGAAGCTCCGCCACGGCCCGGGCGCGGATCGCCTCGCGGCCGCGGCTGCTCGACACCGCGGCCTCGTCCTGACGCGACAGCAACAGCACCAGAGCGTTGCGCAGCGCCGGCAGGTGGTAACGGGCCGCCGACGCCCCTGCCTGGTCGGTGGCGCGGATAGCCACATCCGCCTTGAGGAACATGAGCCCGCCGTCCCCGGCGGCGCCGAAGTTGGTCACGAACGACGGCTCGAGAGGCACGTAGAGCCCCTGGTCGGATTCCGCCCCCGGCTCGGGAGCCGGGGAGTCCGCGGCGAAGGTTCCCGGCGCCGCGGCCAGGGTCAACAGCACCGCGAGCATTCTGATCATCGCACGTCTCCGCCCACGTCCTTCTCGAAGGATAGTTGACCCGCACGGTGCGGCCAGTAC
>JBMCWS010000095.1:0-10164 GCA_048621375.1 Pseudomonadota bacterium
CAACGGGACCATCCTGGTCAACAACCGACCTCTCGACGAGTACTTCGGCCGCGAGACCGCGCGCATGGTGGTGCGTCAGCCGCTGGAAGTCGCCGACCTCGTCGACAAGGTTGACGTCAAGATCACGGTGCGGGGCGGCGGCGACACCGGCCAGGCCGGCTCGATCCGCCACGGCATCGCCCGCGCCCTGGTGGAGCAGGATGAGACGCTGCGCGTGCCGCTGCGCCGCGCCGGCTATCTGACCCGTGACGCGCGGGCTGTCGAGCGCAAGAAGATCGGGCTGCGCAAGGCGCGCAAGCGGCCTCAGTACTCCAAGCGCTGATGCCCGATACACCCGGGGCGGCAGCCGCAGCCGGCTGCGTTGCCCCGCGGTGCGCGAACGGTCGGCAAGAGAACAACAACGAAACCTGCGGCTCGAAGCCGGTTCACCTGCGAAATACCGTGCCGAATGCGGCTCGAGCGAACCCGCCCGCCGGAAGTAGCCGGTTGGCATATGTTAAACTCGTGCGATTATCGAACTGTCTGGAGTAGGCTGTGGCCCAGGGCGATCGGGTGAATCTGGAATCCGCGGAAGAGCTCGCGGAAAGCATCGATACTGAGAAAATCGACCACCAGCGGCGCTATTTTCTGATCGGCGCGACGGCCGCGGTGGGTGGTCTTGGCATCGTTGGTGCCGCGGTCCCCTTCGTGGCCTCCTGGCAGCCGAGTGCCAAGGCCCGGGCCCTGGGCGCCCCGGTCACGGTGGACATCAGCAAGCTGCGGCCGGGCGAGATGCTCGGCCCGGTGCCGGACTGGCGCGGCCAGCCGATTTTCGTGGTCTATCGCACCGACGCCGATCTCGAGCGCCTCGAGTCCGAGACCGCGGAGCTCGCCGACCCCGACTCCAGCAACGCCGAGCAGCAGCCGCAATACGCGGAGAATCCCTGGCGCTCCCGCCGACCCGAGATTGGTGTCTACGTCGGGCTGTGCACCCATCTCGGCTGCTCACCCAGCTATTACGGCGAGGTGGAGCCCCAGCCCTTCGACTCCGACTGGACGGGCGGCTTCTTCTGCCCGTGCCACGGTTCCCGATTCGACCTCGCCGGGCGGGTGGTCAAGGGCGTACCGGCGCCGGACAACCTGCCCGTTCCCCCCTATCAGTTCGTGAGCGAGGACGTGATCGTGATCGGTGAAGACGAGGAGACCGCCTGATGGCCGAGTCCCATGAGAAGCAGAGCCGGATAGCCACCGGGTGGGGCAATTTCATTAGCTGGGTAGATGCGCGTTTTCCGATTCTGGAGACGTGGGACTACCACATGGTGAAGTACTGGGCGCCGAAGAACTTCAACTTCTGGTATCTGTTCGGCGTCCTCTCCATGGTGGTGCTGGTGAACCAGTTGCTGACCGGCATCTGGCTCACCATGAGCTATGTGCCCAGCGGTGACGGGGCGTTCGCCTCCGTGGAATACATCATGCGCGATGTGGAGTACGGCTGGCTGCTGCGCTATCTCCACTCCACCGGCGCGTCGGCGTTCTTCGTCGTGGTCTACCTGCACATGTTCCGGGCGCTCATGTACGGATCCTACCGCAAGCCCCGGGAGTTGCTGTGGCTCATCGGCATGGCCATTTTCGTGGTCCTCATGGCCGAAGGATTCTTCGGTTATCTGCTGCCCTGGGGCAACATGTCGTACTGGGGGGCGCAGGTGATCGTCTCCCTGGTGGGCGCGATTCCCGTCATCGGGCCCGATCTCATGGAATGGGTGCGCGGCGACTTCCTCATGTCGGAGATCACCCTGAACCGGTTTTTCGCCCTGCACGTGATCGCGCTGCCGCTGGTCCTGGTGATGCTGGTCTTCGTGCACATCGTTGCTCTGCATCACGTCGGCTCGAACAACCCCGACGGCATCGAGATCAAGAAGAACAAGGATGCGAATGGCGTGCCGCGCGACGCCATTCCGTTCCATCCCTACTACACCATCGGTCACGACCTGCCCGCGATCGTGGCGTTTCTTTTCGTCTTCTGCGCCGTGGTCTTCTTCGCTCCGGAGATGGGGGGCTATTTCCTCGAGAAGCCGAATTTCCAGGAGGCGAATCCGCTGCAGACGCCGGAGCACATCGCGCCGGTGTGGTACTACACGCCGTTCTACGCCATGCTGCGGGCGTCGACCTTCCCGCTGTTCGGTCTCACCGCCAAGTTCTGGGGGCTGGTGGTGATGGCCGGGGCCATCGTCCTGCCGGCGGTGCTGCCGTGGCTGGACCGGAGCCCGGTGAAGTCCATTCGTTACAAGGGGCTGCTCTCGAAGATCATGCTGGGTCTGTTCGTGGTGAGCTTCTTCGTTCTCGGCTACCTCGGCACCATTCCGCCCTCCGGCGCTGCGACGATAACCGCCCAGGCGTGCACGGTAATCTACTTCGCGTACTTCGTGCTCATGCCCTGGTACACGAGGGTGGAACGGACCAAGCCGGTGCCGGAAAGGGTGACGATGCGATGAAGGCCACGAGAATGATGAAATACCTGCTCGCCACCGTACTTCTGTTGCCCGGCGCCCTCTGGGCGGCAGCGTCGGAATATCCCATGGAGCCCATGGAGCCGAATCTCCGGGACAAGCCGTCGCTCCAGAACGGCCTGCGGCTGTACGCGAACTACTGCCTGGGCTGCCACTCGCTCGAATATCAGCGCTACCAGCGCACGGCGAACGACCTCGGCATACCCGAAGCGATCATGGAGGACGAGATCATCTTCACCGATCAGAAGATCGGCGAGCAGATGACCAACGCCATGGACGAAGAGGCTGCCAAGAGCTGGTTCGGCGCGCCGCCGCCGGATCTGACCATGGTGGCCCGGGTGCGTAGCCCCGAATGGATCTACAACTATCTCAAGACGTTCTACGTGGACGAGAATCGTCCACTGGGCGTCAACAACAAGGTGTTCCCCAACGTCGGTATGCCCCACGTGCTCATGGATCTCCAGGGCGTGCAGCGTCTGGGTTGTGTGCAAGTGCCGAAAATCGCCGACAACGGCGGCGAGATGCGAGACCCTCTGGAACCGGGCAAGACCATCACCGAGGAACAGTGCGGTCAGCTCGTGCTAGAGGAGGGCACCGGGGAGTACACGCCGGAGCAGTACGACCAGGCGGCCTACGACATTGCCAACTTCCTCTACTACGTCGGCGAGCCGAGCCGTCTGGAGCGTTATCGGCTCGGGGTCTACGTGTTGCTGTTCATAGCCATTCTGTACGTGTTCACGTGGCTGCTCGGCAGGGAATACCACAAGGCGGTTCGATGATGTGCGCGGGGCCGGACCATCGGCCCGGGCGTTTCCGCTGGAGCCGCGGATGAAACGCATGTCCAATGCCTTTGGTGAAGCCTCATGAGCCTAGTGACGAAACGATCTTCCATGACCCTGTTCTCCGACCCGCGCGATCACTATTCCCACCGCGTGCGCATGGTGCTTTCCGAGAAAGGCGTGACCTGCGACATCGTCGACGTGGATCCCGCGAACAAGCCGGAGGATCTCGCCGAAATCAATCCGTACAACAGCCTGCCCACGCTGCTCGATCGGGATCTGGTGCTCTACGAAGCCAACGTCATCATGGAGTATCTCGACGAGCGCTTCCCGCATCCGCCCCTGCTGCCGGTCTATCCCGTGGCCCGTGCCCTGTCCCGCCTGTGGATCACCCGGGTCGAGCGAGAGTGGAGCGGACGCCTCGACGTGCTGATGGCGGGCAAGGGGCGCGAGTCTGTCATCACCAAGGCGCGCAAGGAGCTGCGAGAGAGCATCATCGCGGTCGCGCCGATCTTTGCCGAGAAGCCGTTCTTCATGAACGAGGACTTCACCCTGGTGGATTGCTGTGTGGCGCCCATCCTCTGGCGCCTGAAGGCGGTGGACATTACCCTGCCGGAACGCAGCACCCGACCGCTGCAACGCTATATGCACAAGATTTTCGAGCGCGAGTCGTTCCGGCAGAGCCTGACCGAAGCCGAGCTCGAAATGCAGGACTGACCCAGGAGGATCCGGCGCAGGCCGGCTGCCCATGGCCGAGAGCAAGAAGCCGAAACGCCCCTACCTGCTTCGCGCCCTCTACGATTGGGTGGTGGATAGTGAGCTGACGCCCTATGTCCTGGTGGATGCCGAGGTTGAGGGCGTGGTGGTCCCCGGGGAATTCGTCCAGGACGGCCGCATCGTCCTGAACGTCGCGCCGCACGCGGTGCGCGATCTCGCGTTGGACGAGAAGGCATTGATCTGCAACTGCCGCTTCGGCGGCAAACCTTTCGAGGTGTATCTGCCCATGGCCAGCATCCAGGCGATCTACGCCAGGGAGACCGGCGAGGGCATGGTATTCGAGCCGGAGGAGTTTCCGGGTCCGCCGGAATCGGGGCCCGAGGAGCCGCCGCCGAAACCATCCGGCGGCGGTCATCTGAAGGTGGTCAAATAGCCGCAGCCCAGCGCGCCCGCGCCAAGACAAGAGCGGCTAGATGTACTCGAAGACTTTGACGATCTTCTGTACGCCGTACACCGATCGAGCGGCCTGTGCCGCCCGGTCGGCCTGCTCCCGGGGCAGCATGCCCATGAGATAGACGGTGCCGTTCTGGGTGACTACCTTGATCTTCCGGGCGGCGACTTCCGCATCCACGAGCATCCGGCTTTTCACCTTGGTGGTGAGCCAGGCATCGTTGGCGCGCGCCAGCATGGAGATAGGCCCTCCGACCTCGATCTCGTTGTGGACGCGTCGCACCTTGTCGAAACTCCGGGCGATTTCGCCGGCGCGCCGCCTGAGGTCCGCGGTTTCCACTTCGCCGGCGAGCAGCAGCACCCCGTTGTAGCTCACCGCCACCAGGTGCGACGAATCGAAGGCCGGATCCGAGCCCCAGATCTGACGTTTGACCATGGTCTCGATCACCTGATCGTCGATCATGGTGCCGGGCGTGCGCACCCGCGGGTCGTCGGAGAAGAGGGCGCAGCCGGGAAGGAGACCGGCGAGGAGGAGCAGCGCCACGCCGCGGCTAACGAGTCTGGTCAAACGCGTCTCTCAGCCAATGGAAACTCGGTTGATAGTTTCGCTTCGTCACGGAGACGACGTCAAACCGGCACCGGGCGTCCGCGCGGCCGCGAGCGGCGAGATAGACGCGCGCGGCGGCCAGCAGCTTGTTCTGCTTGCGCGCGCCTATGGTCTCGAGCGCGGTGCCGTAGGCCACGCCGCGGCGGTAGCGGACCTCCACGAACACCAGGGTCTCGCCCTCCGCCATGACGAGATCCAGCTCGCCGAGGCGGCAGCGAAAGTTGCGCTCGAGGAGAGCGAGGCCTTGCCGCTCGAGGTACTTCGCCGTGACTTCCTCGGCCCAGCGGCCGCGCCGCAGGTGCGAAGCCCCGGTCACGGCTCAGCGGCCGTGGCTTCCGGTAACCCGCTCCAGCGTCGCGCCGCGGACCTGGGTGCGCGCCAGGCGGCGCTGAATGCGGCCGTCGGCCGCCAGCGACAGCTCCCCGGTGCTGCCGAGCAGCTCGGTGAAGTGACCTCCGGCCAGGCCGGGGAGCCGGTCGGCGAGCCGGAACGCGTCCACGCCCAGCGCGTACAGGGAAACGAAGGCGCTGCCTTCCAGATCGAATGCCCGGTTGAGCGTGGCGTACGCGCCGTCCTGGACCACGAACCAGGGCAGCTCCCCGACGTGGAAGCCGTCCATCGTGGCCATACGCTCGGCGCCCGCGCCGCGAATGGTCTGCGATGTGGCGAATACCGGCAGGTGGTCGGTGAAGTGGAATTCCAGTGCGGGGACGAGCGCGTTCGCTTCCACCGGCGTGACGAGGGCGACGATCGCGTCCGTGTCGGCCCTCGCACGGGGCACGAATTCCAGCTCGGTGCCCAGCAGCTTCTCGAGCGCCGCGTGCCGTTCCCGGCTCGACGTCACCCGCATGGCGGCGCCGACGCCCTCGGTCACGGTACGGATGCTGTCGAGGGGCTGAACGTGCAGCGGCCCCTGCCAGGAGGACGCGAGGGCCTCGCTGGCCCGCACGGACCAGTCGTCGTCGTTACGGAACACCACGAGTCGTTCGGCGCCGGACTCCTGCAACCACTGCCGCAGGCTGGCGGCGTCGTCCTCGATGGCGAGCCCGAGCTGAAGCATCCGTGAAGCCGGACGGCCTTCCTCCAGGTAGTTGAGGGCCAGAACCGGGATCTCCGGCTCGAGCCCGTTCATCTCCGCAACCGTTTCCTTGCGCAGCGGACCGACCAGAACGTCGGCACCGTCCACGAGCGCCTGCTCGTACAGGGTCCCAAGGGGGGCGGCGGCCGTGTCGTAGATGCGGATTTCGTAGTCCACCTCGTCACGGCGGGACAGGTAGGCCGCGATGAACGCGTCGCGCACGGCGCGGCCGGCGCGGCGGAGCGGGCCCGAGAGGGGCAGCATCAGACCCACCCGCGTCACCGCCGGGGATTCCTCGCGCAATCTCTGCAGGTTCGCCGGCGGACGCTCCGCGGCCGGGTGCCCCGACCACTCCGTACGCCAGGACTCCAGGCGCCGCCGCTGATCCGCCAGGGTGAAACTCCGCAGCATGTGCACCTTGAGCTGCCACCAGCCCCGCGCCTCGCCGCCGGTGCGCGAGGGCATGGCCAGAGCCTGGAAGGCGGGCACCCGACCGAGATGATCCCAGATCGCGTCGTTCAGCCGCTGGCGCTGCTCCGGCGCCGGCTCCCAATCGATCAGGTGCTCGGCTGCGGCCGCGAAGCTGCCTTCCGCGGCGAGGATCCGGGCATTGACCAGGGCCGCCTCGGTGGGCACCGGCAACGCCTCGGCATCCACCGCGAGCAGGAGGGTGCGGGCACCTTCGAGGTCATCGCGGGCGAGCGCCACGCGGGCCCGCACGAGCAGATACCGGGCGGTCTCCGAGGTGTCGAGGTCTTCGGGTCGCACCGCGGCCAGGGCGTCGTCCGCCGCCGGGGCGTCCTCGTCGGCCAGCCGCTCGGCCGCCCGGAGATACAGCCGACTGGCGCGGGGGCCGCCGGCGCGGGCGGCGCGATCGAGCAACTCGCCGGGAGATACGGCGGCGAGGTCCGGGGCATCCGGCCGAGGCTCCGTGGGCGCCGGCGTGCTTTGGCACCCCCAGACTGCGAGAATGAGGATCCCTGCTGCGATGGCTCTCAATGACATGCCCGGTACGCTCTACGTGGTGGCTACGCCCATTGGTAACCTGGAGGACTTCAGTCGTCGAGGCGCGGATGTCCTGGGTGGCGTTGCGATGATCGCCGCGGAGGATACCAGACGGACGCGGGTGCTGTTAGACGCCGTGCACGTCTCGGGAGTCCCGGTCGTGGCCCTGCACAGCCACAACGAGAGCGTGTCGAGCGCGTCGGTTCTGGAGCGGCTGCGCCAGGGTGATGACGTGGCCCTGGTGTCGGACGCGGGAACGCCACTGCTCTCGGATCCGGGCTTCGAGCTGGTGCGCGCCTGCTGGGCGGAAGGCCTGGCCGTGGTGCCGATACCCGGCGCCAGCGCGGTGGCAGCGGCGGTGTCCGTGTGCCCCCTGCCGTGCGGCCGCTTCCTGTTCGAAGGCTTCCTGCCGGCGAAGCCCGTCCAGCGCCGGCAGCGTCTGCGCGAGCTCCTGCAGCTCGCAGTGGCGGTGGTGTTCTTCGAGGCCCCCCACCGCATCGCCGACACACTCGCGGACCTCGCGCTGCTGGCCCCGGAACAGCGGGTGATGGTGGGGCGGGAGATGACCAAACGGCACGAGCAATACCTGTGCGACGTGCCCCGGGCGGTGGCGGAAGCGCTCACCGGGGCCGGTCGGACGAAAGGCGAGTTCGTGTGCGTGCTCGAAGGTGCCGGTGCTGCAGCCGCGCCGGCGGAGGTGCGCCGGACCATGGAGATCCTGTCCCGCGAGCTCGCGCCCGCGCAGGCCGCCCGGCTCGGCGCGCAGTTGCTCGGGCGCGGAAAACGTGAGCTGTACGATCTCGCCATCGCGATCGATCGCGACGTGGAGTAGTCTAATCATCGGGAGTCGGCCAGGCAGTCGCTGCCCGTCGCCCGCGGTCAACGCCGCGCGGCACCGGGGAGAGGAAAGTCCGGGCTCCACAGGACGAGGCGCCAGGTAACGCCTGGGGGGCGCGAGCCCACGGAAAGTGCAGCAGAGAGCAGACCGCCTAAGTCGCCGACCCAACACGGGCCGGCGACCGGCAAGGGTGAAAGGGTGCGGTAAGAGCGCACCGCACGCGTGGCAACACGGCGTGGCACGGCAAACCCCGCCTGGAGCAAGGCCAAATAGGAATCCAATGGTGTGGTCCGCACCGGATTCGGGTAGGCTGCTGGAGGTTCGCGGCGACGCGAATCCTAGATGAATGACTGCCCCGGCGCCCTCGGGTGTCGCGACAGAACCCGGCTTACCGGCCGACTCCCGTTTCCCTTATTGCCAATCGCGGTTACTTTCAATCTTCTTATGCCAAATGGGTCTAGAACTTAAAGTCGTTTCTAGATAACACCACCTACCTCCCGCCCTACTTGATTAATTTTCTAGACGCTTTGCTCTGGGAACCAAAAACCCCTTTAAAACCGGGGAGTTAGCGCTCCGGGACTCGCTTGACAGGGTTCAGGGGCAGCTTTAGTGTCGCTCGATGGTAATTTGTGGGGAAAAGTGGGAGATGAGGACGCATCCGACCCCGCTGGTGGTAGGCGAGCCCACTGGACTCCCCCCGGCCGGGGCCGGCGCGACTCGAATCCAGGAACAGGGGTAGTCGGGCACCGTCCGCAAGGTATGTTTCGAGGCATCAACAGCGTGAGCCTGGACGGCAAGGGTCGGATGGCCCTGCCTGCCCGCGTGCGCGAGGCGGTGATGGCCGCCTCCGACGGCAAGCTGGTGGTGACCATCGACACCAAGGACCGGTGCCTGCTGCTCTACCCGCTGCCGGCGTGGGAAGAGGTGCAGGAGAAGCTGGAAAGCCTCCCCAACATGAATCCGCGCTCCCGCACCATTCAGCGTCTGCTCATCGGCCACGCCACAGACTTGGAGCCGGACGGCAACGGCCGCCTGCTCCTGCCGCAGAAACTCCGGGAATACGCCCACTTGGACAAGAAGCTGGTGCTGGTGGGTCAGGGGCGAAAGATCGAGATCTGGAGCGAAGCCCTCTGGGAGGCGCAGATGGAGGAATGGCTGTCCGACGAGACGGTGGCCGAGCTGGCCGACGCCGAAGAGCTCACCGGGATCTCCGTTTGAGCGCCATGCATCGGCCGGTACTCCTCGAAGAGCTGGTGCGTCTGGTGAGCGGCACCCGCACGGACGCACAGCCGGGCCCCGTCCGGGAGGGGCGCTACGTGGACGCTACCTTCGGGCGCGGCGGGCACGCCGCGCGCTTGCTCGAGTTGCTGGGACCGGACAGCGAAGTGATCGCCATCGACCGCGATCCCGGCGCGGTGGCGGCCGGTGCCGCCATGGCCGCGACAGACGCCCGGCTGCGGCTGTGCCACGGCAACTTCGCCGGATTGGGCGACATTCTCGACCGCCTCGACGTCGATCAGGTTCAGGGGGTGATGATGGACCTCGGGGTGTCGTCTCCGCAGCTCGACGACCCGCAGCGAGGCTTCAGCTTCCGCCACGAGGCGCCGCTGGACATGCGCATGGATCCGTCGCGTGGCGTCACCGCCGCACAGTGGTTGAACGCGGCACCGGAGCAGGAGATCGCGCGGGTCCTCAGGGAATACGGCGAGGAGCGCTATGCCCGGCGCATCGCCGCGGCCATCGTGGCGGCGCGGCCGCTCGCCACCACGACGGAGCTGGCCGGGGTGGTGCGCGCGGCGCAGCCACGGAGCACCCCGGGCAAGCACGAGGCGACACGCGTTTTTCAGGCGGTGCGGATACAGGTCAACGCGGAGCTGGAGTCGCTGGATCAGGGGCTCGCTGCTGCATTCGACCGGCTCGCGCCGGCGGGCCGCTTGGCGGTGATCAGCTTTCACTCGCTGGAAGACAGGCGGGTGAAGCGGTACTTCCGTGGGCTGACATCGCCGCCGGCCCTGCCGCGCGGCATTCCGGTGCGCGGCGACGGCGCGCGGCCACGGGCGCGCGCCGTGGGCAAGGCGCTCACGCCGGCCGAGCACGAATTGCGCGCGAACCCCCGCGCCCGCAGCGCGCGCTTACGCGTGGTGGAAAAGCTGGAGGTGGCGGCGTGATCTCGCGGCAGGCGGTGCTGTTCGTGGTGCTCCTGC